>JBBTXB010000147.1:0-2997 GCA_038062475.1 Patescibacteria group bacterium | reverse complement strand
TCTTCTTCCTCTTCCTCATCCCCCTCTTCTTCTACAGAAATAGTGAGTGTAGCCGAACTACTCCAATTTCCAGTCGCGTCTTGCGCGCGAGCGACGACATCATACGTCCCGAGCGCGAAGGTGTAATCCGCGCTCCATGCGGTGGACGTCGCGAATTCGCTGATGGTTGTAGTGGCGCTGCCGCCAAAGCCGAGTTCCACGAGCAAGGCGTCCTCCGGCTTCCAACCTTCAAAATGAATCGCTGTATCTGTGGTAATAAAAGGAGAAGTTTCAGGCGTTGTGAATGTTGGAGTCTCCGGCGGAACGGTGTCCAAAATTACGGTGTAGCTGCGCTCCTCACTTTCATTCCCTGCGCCATCGCGCGCGGCAACGCGAATAACATTCTCCCCTTCTTGCAGTGGGACGACTGTCGTCCAACGGCCGTTATATGGCCAGGCGGAGACGATTTGTTCGTTTCCGCCGACGCGCACGACTACGTTCTCGGTGTCATGATCGTTGGCGCCGATGACTACAAGCGGATTCACGTTGGTGCGATACGTGCCGATGATAGAGGGGATATTGATCGAGGGCGAATCCGGCGGAGTACTATCCGCGCGCCGATAAAAGATGTTCACAACCGGCGCGATGATGAGATCAAGAAGCGTAGGTTCAGGAAGCGGCGTGGGCTCCGTGGAGGTTGGGGCGGAGCTCAAAACGGGCTCATTCTGCAAAGGAGCCGGCGGGGTTGGGGATGGGGGAGTTGCGGTTCCCGACGGCGGTTCTTCAATGGGCGCGGCCGGGACAGATGGCGTTTCTTCCGTGTTGGTCGGCGCTGCTTCTGCCGTGGCGGGCGAGGGGTTAGATTGCGGAGCAGGCGGCGTTTGGGAAGATCGCGGCGCGGGTGGTTCGCTTGGAGTCGCGATTTCGGGAACGGGAGAAAGTGGAAGGTCGCCAGCGAGGGCGCGGCCGCTCGTGCTCAATTCGCTCGTGGTTTCCGCTGTCCCAGAATTGCCAAACAGTCCAGCGATCCAATCGCCGATTTGCGCAAAGAGCGTTCGGCGCGGGAGTTGCCGCGCGGCTGTTTCCTCCACCAAAGCGCGGTTCGGGTCATACAATTCATTATCCGACACATACCACTCCCCCGCACTAAAATCCGTATACCCCGACATCGGCTCGGGTTTGAATGGCGCGCCATCTTTGTACATTACAAAGTGCAGATGAGTGCCGGGATGCTCGGAACAAGAAGTGCCACTCACATTACCAGTATTTCCAATATCCCCAATTCGCATACCTTGCAAAATCTCTTCACCTTGCCCAGTAACTCTCCTTGATAAATGGGCATACCGCGACAAAGTGCCATCGGTATGTTCGACTAGAACAAAGTTTCCAAAACCACCACCCCAAATATCTAAATTCACTTGCCTCACCCTCCCTCCCGCACTAATCAAGGCGGGCTGCCCAAATGCTTCGCAACCATTTTTCGCAAAATCTAGTGCGTAGCTTTCTTTTCCAACGTGTGTCGGAGCGGTTTCATAGCCACGGCTAATCAAAAAATTATCTCCCGCAAAAAATGGTAATTTCAAATTATCCCCCGCCAAACCAAGCAGAGGATAGAACATTGCTAAAGCACCCAGAAATAAAAGCCTGTAATTTTTACTCAGTAACTTGCCACGCATTCAAAAATCTATCTAACTGTGCCAGACAAACGACCAGATTCCGTCGCCCCGGATACATTGCGATAACATGCATCCGATTGTCAACAGGAACATAATTAACAACCGAGTAGTCAGCTTCTTCACTTTCAAGTTCTAACCTTACACCGTCATGTCCACCAACTCTAATAGAAGTTTCTCGGAATTGTTTCACCGTCAAAAATGGCAATTCTTCCGATTTAAAACGTTCCACCCATTGAGTGGCGGAAAGTTCTAAATTATTGTTTGATGCGGCTTCTTCGATTTTGCAACCCGTAGCATCTTGCGACGTATAAAACGAAATCTTTTGACTTTTCAAAGTCGGTTGCTCCACTCCCCATTCCCCAGGGATACGAACTTCAAAACCTTCGCGCTTGTTGCGGACAATTTTTTCTCCGTTCAATTCAATAATCTCAATCGGGCTTTCTTGGTGGACAAGTACCCCTTCCCATGTAATCCCGAACGGCTTGCGCAGTTCAATCCCCATCCACGCGCCCGCCGACGCAGCAACAACCAAAAAAACAGCCAAATAACCCCAATCCCTCGAGGTCATCGGCGCATGAGACAAGTGTCCTGTCCGCACTTCCTTGTTGGCCATAAAACGCTTGAAGATTAGCAAACAGCGTCCTCAATGTCTAGCGAGCCCGTATAAACTCCAAAAGCGGTTCTTCCCAATCAAAGCAGGTTTCTCTATCTTTGAGTTTATGAAATGTCTTTACGCAGGAAGGATCAAGTTTTGCATATTCTTTAAGCACTTGCACGGTTTCTTCCATAAATCCGCCGACTGTGCCGTCGGAATCATCAACGCCGCTCCGGCAGAGTTTATCATCAAGCCGAAGAAGCATATCAACCAGTAGCTTTGCCGTTTGCTCGCCAACCGGCAAATCGGACACTAATTTCGCCAAACGATTGCACCCTTCCGAAAGTGAATTCTGATACGAAAACCAGATACGCGACGGGCCATTGTACGGCTTAACGTATCGCATGTCGCCAGTGATCGCTTTCTTTATGACAGCAAACCCATCTTTGCTCAATGTTCCCAAGCGGCCGCTGCAGGTAGGTTTAGTTATGAGCTGTTTATCCTCATCAGTGAGAGGATTGCCGGCCGTAACCGCACGAATCGCCGCAGCCACCATGTGTTTGCAAAGCGTGTCGTTTTGTCCAAGATAACAATCACAACTGCCCGCATCGTACTGTCGAACTGAAACAGAAACTTGATAGGGCTTCGTTCCAATAACTATGGCCGAAAAACCGCCGAAATCTTCCTTAAATTTCGTTACCTTGCCGCTCTCATACAAATCAACCGCCTTTTCAAAGGTCGGCGCAT
>JBBTXB010000146.1:4185-13498 GCA_038062475.1 Patescibacteria group bacterium | reverse complement strand
CGAACGAATTCACGATCTCGCTCTCGACCAACAGCAGAGCTTTTTGCTCGACGGAACGCTGTCCAGCTACAACGTCGCGGAAAAGAATATCCTGCGATCACTGAAGAGAAGCAGGACGGTGCAGATTCTGTACGTGTATCCGGAACCCGAACAGGCGTAGAAATTTGTTCAGGCGAGGGAGGCAGCGGAGGGCCGACGGATTCAGCCGGAAGACTTTCTCCGCCAGTATTTCGCCGCGCGGGGCGTGGATGTCCTCTCGACGGTACCCGATGGCTGGGAAGACGGTTGGAACGGCACGTCTATGGCTACACCGCACGTCGCCGGCACAGTCGCAGACATGCTCGCGGTGAATCCGACCCTCTCGCGCGAGTGCGTCTATGAGATACTGCGGCTCACGGCATCGTCGCCGTCAAGCGATTATGACCAGTGGAACGTCTCCATGGGGTACGGCGTCGTGCAGGCAGCGGCAGCCGTGGCGGTAGCCGCAAACCCGGCGATCTATGCAACGATCTGCCGAGATTCGGACTAAACCTTCTCGAACGCCCCGATGACTATCGGAGCGTTTTTTTGTTAACGTCCAAAATTTTTGAGCCGCGGCGACGAAAATTTTGTGACAGTTAACAATCCGCCGAGTGTGCAGGTGCCACGGAGCCGAAGCCCGCCTAAATTTTGCGAAGCAAAACTTGGGCGGGCGGAGGTATGTCCCGTTAGAAGCCATCGAACGCTTTAGTGTAACGAGCGGATACGCGCGGAGCGCGCCTTCGGCTCACGCTCAGTGACACAAGCAGTCGTGGTCAGCTTCTAACGGGATATGCGGTGTGAATCGATCCCGTCCCGCGAACGGGATGCCGTTATGCGGCACGTACGGGACCCCGCTTTGCGGTGGGAGGCGGATCGTGACTGGACTGTGCATTGCTTACTTACTTATTCCCCTCTCTTTTCCGTTGTGTGCTATACTGCTGGTAGAGGGAGCTCTGGTCTTTCCGCGACATCCCTGAAGCGATCAGGATGCGCGGACCCCGATTCTGATCGGGGCAAATCATACACAAAAGGAACACCAACACAAACCCCCTGGTTCCGGGAGTCTGTCTTTTTGCTTCACTACTATGAAGCTGCGACTTCTCCCCACAGTTCTTCAAGGGGTGCGGATGCTCCCCATCCTCTACGCGATACTCGGGATGGCCGACCATAAAGCGCATGGCATAGAGGCCTTGCGCGGCGTGTTTCCGTTACTCGTAGCGATTCCAAACGAAAACGAAGTTCAGGAAGGAAACCTCGACACGAGTCGGGGTGAAGCACACCTGCTTCACCCGCATGAGTCGCATCCGCCAGAAGCGCCGGAACCCGAGGAAAAATCCCGACGGCGAATGCAGCCCGCTCCGCAAGAAACCGACGAAATCGTAGGTAAGGAAGGCCGACGCGATACGCAATTACCGGAACCGATGCCGGGAGCGCTGCGCATCTTCCGAAATTACATTCCGCCCGTACCTGAACGAAGCCACATGAGGGAGTATTTTGTTTAAATTCAAAGATGAGACTGTAGAAAAAATGTCTTTATTGCCTGAGCTTGTCGAAGGCTATGACGAATATCGGCGAAAAAATCCTTCGACTCCGCTACGCTCCGCTCAGGAAATACTTTTTTCGCCATTTTTCTACAGTCTCAAGATGCTTTCCCCGATTCCTTATTCATAATTCATAATTCCCAAACGCTATGGGTAAACTTTTTAAAGGAGTTATTTTAGGAACAGTGCTCTCCGCCCTCTTCGGTTCGTGGCTTAAAAAACCGCAAGGCCAACAGGTGAAGCAAGCGGCGGAAGAGATCGTACGCTCGCTCGTAAAACGCTCCGGTGAAGTCGCAACCGTCACAAGAGAGGCCTATTCAAAAATTGTAGACACGGCAATGGCGGAGATGAAAAAAATGAAATCGCTTTCGGAACGTGAAGCGAACGAACTGCGCTCCGAATTGGAGACGCGGTGGGAGGAGATGACAAAACGCGATTCATGAAGCATGAAACTTGAAACATGGAGCAACAGACAGACCCAAATATACGCCCCGGCGTTCCGCCGAGGCGTATATTTGTAAACTGTACAGAGACTGTTGCAAAACTCGTCGTTATGGCCTGAGCCTGTCGAAGGCCTAACGACGATTGGCCAAATTTTAGCCCTTCGACAGGCTCAGGGAATGCCTGTGGTGAGCCGCGTCGAATCAAAATTTGTCAGTTTTGCAACGGTCTCCACAGGCCATTGACAAGGTGCATCCGATCTGCTATCGTGGGCTCCTTAAAATAAGGCAGGTTTTAAAAAACACCCTCCCCCGTTGTCTTCGGATGACGGGGTGTTTTTTATTGCGCTGCAAACGCCGCTTTCCGAAGCGCCTCTTCGGTGTAGACATTGCGCGCGTTCCAGAGCATCCAGCCCTCGGCTCCGGACTCCTCGGCGGCGCGGATTTGGGCGCGAACTTTTACGGCGTCATAGTCTGCCCCAAGGTCAAAATCCTGAATCCATGGCCGCACTTTTGCACGAACATTTCCGCCAGCTGGCGGACGTCCCGCAAGAAGCTCTTTTCCCGAGTCAAGCGTCTTTTTTACAATCTCATACGGATGCAGGGCCGGATTTTTGTAGCCCTCAAAGCCCGATGGATAGTGCGACGGGTAACTCATGGGCGCCACAAAATCAAAGAATTCCGCCGCGTCGGGAAGGAACTGTCCGATAGTCGGCTCCAAACGGAAGAATGAGATGCCGAAAAGATCCGCCGAAACGGGGGTGCCCCGCGCGTGCAACACGTGGGTCATATAATCAAAAAACTCGCGCAATACGTCTTGCTTGCTCAATTTCCGGTTCCATATCTGATAGCGAATCGCGCTTAAGGCGCCATCGGAAGGAAACCGGACATAATCCAAATTGATCTCATCAAAGCCGCGCGCGGCCGCCTCCTGCGCGAGGGCGGCGTTATATTTCCACACTTCAAACGATGCCGGATCAAGCCAGGCGAGTCCGTTCCTGTCGCGCCAGATCCCACCCCCAGCGCGCGCTACCGCGAGCTCCGGCCGCCGCTCGGCAAGCATCGTGTCTTGGAACACTGGAAACCGAGCGATGGCGTAAATGCCGCGCTCATGCACGCGCGCGAGGAGCGCTTCAAGATCTTTAATAAGCGGTTTCGTCGGCGCAAATGGCGCGAGCGCCGGATCCCGGGGAGCGAAGGCGAGCGTTCCGCGATAGGTCTTCACGTCAATCACGATCGCATTCAATTCCGTCCGGTCAATGAGATTCAAAAGTTCCTCCAGACGCGCTCCGCCCGCCACATCTGCGGTAGCATAAATTGCCTTCACCCCCACTTGCTCTGCTTCAAGCAGCCGCGGCGGTTCCACAACAGAAGACCGTTCTTCCGTAAGACGGAATCCTCCGTACGCAAGGAACGGAAGCGCGATTAAAAATAGAGCGAGTTTTTTAAACACAAAAATTTTTATGGCCTGAGCTTGTCGAAGGCCATGACGAATCTTCGCAAAAAATTCCTTCGACTTCGCTTCGCTCCGCTCAGGAAATAATTTGATTGTTTGTTTTTGATTTAGGATTTAGAGCTTTGAACTTCCGCTCTCTTTACGAGAGCGGTACTATTTCTTCCCACGAAAAGTCCGGCCGACCGAAGTGGCCGTACGCTGCCGTTTCCCGATAAATCGGACGGCGAAGCCGCAGGCGTTCAATAATCGCGCGCGGACGAAAATCAAAATTCTTTTTGACGAGCGGCGACAAGTCTCGACCCGAAGCGTCAATCGCCCGCACCATCACCGGTTCCGCCCTACCGATCGCGTAGGCCACGGAAACAAGGCACGAACTCGCGGCGCCGGAGGCGACGACGTTCTTGGCCGCAAATCGCGCCATATATGATGCGGAGCGGTCAACCTTCGTCGGATCTTTTCCGGAAAACGCTCCGCCGCCGTGCGGAATGAGCCCGCCGTAGGTGTCCACCATCAGTTTCCTGCCCGTGAGGCCGGTGTCGGCCGCAAACCCGCCGATTACGAAGCGGCCGGTGGGATTCACCAAAATTTCCACGCCGGAGAGCTCCCCGATCGTTGGAGCGATCAAGTGCTCCGTCAGTAAGCGTTTGATCTCCTCGTGCGGAACACTCTCCTCATGCTGGGTGGAGACAAGCACGGTCACGACCCTCCCTTTCTCCATCGTTACCTGCGACTTTCCGTCAGGACGCAACCAGAAAAACTGCGGGTGATGCCGCCGGAGGTCCGCCAGACCGCGGGTGAGACGATGCGCGAGCACGACCGGCTTCGGAAGAAACTCCGGAGTTTCATTCGTCGCGTATCCGTACATAATACCCTGATCACCCGCCCCGCCCGGGTCTACCCCCTGGGCAATGTCCGGCGACTGCTTCTCCAGATGCACGAACACCTCCAGGTCATCAGTATACCCGATGTCGTGATACAACTTTCGCGCCAGAAGCTCCACATCCACATCGGCAAGACTGGTCACTTCGCCGCCGATGAAAAGCGCGCCGTGAGAACCAAAACTCTCCACGGCAACGCGCGAAGTCGGGTCGCGCCGGAGATATTCGTCCAGCACCGCGTCTGATATCTGGTCGCAGATCTTATCCGGGTGCCCTTCAGTTACGGATTCAACGGTTTTCATACCCAGTATATCAACTTCGACTGCACGTCGAGTTACTGGTTAGTCGAAAATTCATGAGGGCGTAAGCTGTTCGCATATATGTGGTTTCTTCGTTCGTCCCGAACGCTTTCGGGACGGGTCGAAGTTGTATTACTGGGCATACTCCACTACTTAACACGATGGAGAACCATCTTGTCCACCCCGTTAGAAGTCCGTCAAGCGTTCTACGCCCATGGCCAAGAAAGCGGGGCCGCCGAGCCCGCGTTCGTAATTTCTAAAACCGAGATGCCCAGAAGACTTCTAACGGGGTCCAGAGATAGCGGCGATGGTGCGTTCCTGGCCGTGTTGCCCGATCAGCACTGCCATGATACGCTCGCTGTAGAACTCTTCACAATTTGTCACAGAAAGCAGAGGTTTCATGCGTTCTGTCCTCCGTATATTAGGACTGGTACTGACATTCGCAGCAATCGGTTGCGCTCCGACGCCGGAGACGCCCGAACTCCCGCGAAACTGGCTCGCGACGGTCAAAGTCAAGGTGACGCTCGAAATAGACGGCGAAGCGGCGGTGGCGAGCGCGTGTGGTGTGGTTATCTGGGAGGACGGACTTGTCCTCACCAACAAACACGTTGTCAACGACGCAAAGACGATCGCCGTCATGCATGAGAGCGCCAAGTCCGACCTTCCCGCAACCGTCATCGCAACCTCGGACGCCGACCTTGCGCTTCTGCGCGTTGCGCACCGCTTCCCTACCGCGGCTCGCATTGCTGATGCCAAGGACGCGAAGCCTGGCGACCCGCTCTATGGAGTGACCGTCTACGGCCGTGTTGGCAAGATTGTAATCCGCGGTGCTATCGCGCGTACCCACTTCACCCTCGGCTTGGGCGAATCCTCGGAAGAGCTGAAGGCCGCAGCGCGCCGACTCGACCTTGATGGCGACGACGTCGATGTGCTCCTCGTGGATTACGCAGGAAGCGTCGGCTCGAGCGGCTCCGGGCTCTATCGCAAACGCGACGACGCGCTCATCGGCATCAATTCGTTCTCGCTCCTCGCTGCCGGGAGCGCCAGCGAAAGTATTTTCCTGCGCGGCGTCATTCCCGGCTACAAGATCATCAAGTTCTTGGATACGGCAAAGGTCCCGTACCATCCTGCGCGTACGAAGAAACGAAGTTTCTAAAACGAACCGTCCCGAATACTTTCAGGACGGATTTTTTGTAACAAAAAAGCCCCGTTCTCTTGAGAGAACGGGGTCGGTCGCTAGTTGATAGTCTTACAGCGTGATGCCGAGGTGCGCGAGTAGGCCGTTGAAGACCATCTCGTTGTCCAGGAGCCGCTCCCTGCCGGAGTTGCTGTAGTAGGTGGCCTCCGTGAACACGATCCGCCCGTTCACCGAGACGATCCTGGACCGGGCGAAGCCCTGATCCACCGTCTTTAACTTGTGGTCCTCGAAGTCGCTCCGATGCTTCATGGTGCCGATCTCGACACAGACGCGCTGGCCGAGCTCGGCTTCCCATTGACCCAGCGTCTCGCCAACGTGGAAGTTGCCGCCAAAAACCACCTGGCAGTCGGAGGCCTTATCGAGCATCTCCTGCGGACGAAGCGAGGTCGTCTTCGCCCGCGCCATGTGGGGGTGCATGACTGCCAGATTGAGGCCGGACGGCAGCGTGAAACGCCCCTTGGGTGAAGAGACGATCCGGCTCTTGACCAAATCCGTCAGCCCGTCGACTCGAAGACCCTTTTCGATCAGGATCTTCTCGATGTGCCGAACCAAACGCTCGACCATCGTGTCGATCTTCTTCACGAGCGGGGTGTGACCGGTCCGCGCGGCCCACAGATCATGGTTACCCATGATGTAGATGTAGGTCACCAGTGCCGTCAGCACGAGCTGAACGGTCTCCTCCTTGGAGAGGTTCTTGAGGTTCTTGCCCTCGAGGAGCTTCTCAAAGCGGACCTTGAACACCTTCAGGATCACCTCGGAGAACAGGATGCCCGCGAGCATCTCCTGCCTGGTGATGATAAAGCCGCCGTAAACCTGCTCGCACTCGAGCATGTTGTGCGCCAGCCCCTCAATGGAGTCGCCGGCGTTGACCAAGATGTTCGCGTCATGTGCAAGCATCTCCCGCGAGATCGCTTCGAGGAGGTGGAAGTAATCGGTATCGAGCGACGCCGCGTGGACGCAGCAGACCTGGACGGACGAATCCGTCTTCCGCTCGCCCTCCGGCAGCTTGTGCTGCAGGTAGCGCTTAACCCATTCGAGAAAGAAGTCCCAGCGGTCTGACCGCTCGTCGTAGGAGAGTCCCGGCCAGGTCTTGCGCGGCCGGTCGCCCTTCTTGACCATGAGCGGCTTGAGCGCCTTCACGACCTGTTCGCGGGTGAGACCGGTTGCCTCGGCGATGCCGCCGGTCGTCATCTTCTTGCCCCTATTCTTCAGAACCTCGAGGCACGTGATCTGGTCGGGCTTCGTCTTGGCCGGATTGCCGGTGATGAAGGCACGCTCGTCCTTGATCAGGTCCTTCCATGGGTAGTCGCGAAGGGTCGGCACCGGACGGTCGCGATCGATGATCATGACCTGGACGCCGATCTGGTTCTCGTTGACGGTCGTCCCCTCAAGGCGGTGGAGCACCGGCACTGAAACGTACGACACCCGGGCCTCGCCCTTGGGCTTGAGGATCGAGGAGCCGAAGCAGCCGATCACGCGAAAGTCGGGCGACTCCGAGGCCGTCTGCTTGGTGCGATCCTTGATCAGGCGTTCGACCGAGGTCGAGAAATAGTCGCCGCGCATCCAGACGTTCTTGCTGGCCGTCAGCACCTCGAGCTTCTTCTCGTCCGGCTCGCCCGGCCAGAGCGGGAAGCTGGAAGCCTCCTCCTCGTAAAAACGGAGGTCGTCGCGTCCGTGCTTCTCGTTGAGCAGCGATCGGCCGGTCTCACGTCCGACCTCCTTGTCGTAGGCCTCGCTGTACACGATGTACAGCTTGACCGGCTTGCCCTTGGCGTTGGTGAAACGCGGCAGGCACTCGGCCAGATCGTCGGCCATATGCTCGGGCTTGAGGTCTTCGAGCTTCTGCTCGATCTCACCGACGACGCGAGCCTGCCGGTCGCGCTCCTGCTTGAACTTGGGCTGCTCCTTGCGCAGATGATCAAGCCGCTTCTGCTCAGTCGCCGTCCGAGACGACTCCTGCTCGAGATCCTCGATCTCGTAGGCGCAGCTCGCCAGCGCGGCGGTCGCAATCTTAAGCGCCTTCTCCTCGACCTTGAGCTCCTTCTTGAGCTGCTTAGTCTTCTTCTCCACTTCGCGTCCGGACACGAGTCCGCCCGCGAGGATGACGAGGTGCACGTCTTCCAGCTTGAACGTCTCGGCTGCCAGGTTCAGAAGGCCCTGCCGAAAACCATCCGAGCCGTAATCGATGCGCGACAGGAGTCCGATGCGGACTACCTTGTTGCCATTCCGAGTCGTGGTCTCCGACATGATTACTCCCTGGCCCCGACGGCTGTCGGGACCTACGATTTGGTTGTCAATGTTCTCATTATCCGCCCGAGGCGGATTGTAACTGCTCGTGAAATTTTCATCTCCGCCCGAGGCGGATCGAAAACTTCAAGCCAGTTACAACAAAAAGCTCCTCCCCCTCTAGGAATGTTCCTCCTTCGTGAGAAGAGCTTACGGCTTCAGTGTAGAATATTTGCGCGGCAGGGCATAGAAACTAGTCAATCCCGCGCAGCTCTATGCCTGTGGAAAAAGTGTGGACATTACAACTCGTCAACCCCGTTAGAAGCCGAAGAACAGTGCCTACCAACTGAGCAAAAAGCCGACTAACGGAAGGCGCCTTCCGGCTTGCATTCTCTCGAACCGACAGCTTCCTTTAGCTTCTAACGGGGTCAATCTCCCGCACCCGCCTAAATTTTTGCGCGGTGAGCAACCAAGAGATCCTGTTTTAAAATTCACACTCATGCATATAAACTCGGCTGTATTCTAATAGTGCGGGCGCAAAAACTCGGGCGGGCTTTTGCGGGTGCGCGGCTCGCCATCCTCCCCGACCTCTCCGCCAGAGACGGATCCGCCTTCGGCGGAAATCGCTTCCCATTCCTCCGGTTCATCGCCCCTCGCCAAGCACTCGTCGGGAATCTCCGACAAAAATCGAGATGGTTCCGAAAAGTAGGCGGTCCCACCGCCGCCCACACGCGGATAAGTTAAAAATAACTCGCGCCGTGCCCGCGTCACGGCCACATAAAACAATCGTCGCTCCTCCTCCTCGCCACCCTCCTCAAGGAGCGCTCGACTGTTTGGAAATGACGAGTCGTTCAAATGCATGATAAACACCGCATCCCATTCCAGACCCTTTGCCTGGTGAATGGTAGAGAGTACCGCCCGATCTTCGGAGGGCGCCGCTCCGCCGGAGTCTGCAGTCGCGAACCCCTCCTGTAAACTCGCCTCGGAGACAAATCCGGAAATGGAGTCAAACGCTTCGGCGAAGCGCGCGAGCTCTTCCAAATCTTCACTGCGCTCGGCCGCGTTTTGATACTCGGCCTCAAGGTACTCCGCATAACCTGACCCGATGAGCGCGCGAATCGCTGCCGAGGGAGTTTCCCCGGCCCGCAAAAGGAACCGGAGGATAGTGGCAATTTCGGCAAATCCTCGCGCGCTCCGAGGAGGAAGCGACAGGTCGCGGGCGAGCGCTTCTTCCAGACTTCCGGCTTGTACCCC
>JBBTXB010000146.1:0-4085 GCA_038062475.1 Patescibacteria group bacterium | reverse complement strand
CTTGTACCCCTCGGGGCACTTGTACCCCGCGGGGCACTTGTACCCCTCGGGGCACTTGTACCCCGCGGGGCACTTGTACCCCGCGGGGCACTTGATGCACGACTTCGGAAATTGCCGCCGCCGTCTCTGCTCCGATGCCGGAAGCCAGCCGAAGGATGCGCTGCCAGGAAATGGCGTCACGCGGATTCGCAACCACGCGGAGAAACGCCAGAGCGTCCTTCACGTGCGCGCGTTCAAAAAATCGCATACCGCCGCGATATTCAAACGGAATCCCGCGGCGAGCGAGTTCAAATTCAAGCGCGTGCGAATGATGGGCGGCGCGAAAAAGGACGGCAATCTGCGAAAGCGGCATCCCCTCCTCCTGAAGCCGCTCCACCGCGTCAGCAATACGCGCCGCTTCATCCTCGGGAGTAGACGCGACGGCAATGACGGGCTTTTTCAAAGATGCGGAGACGGCCCCCGACCCTCCGCCAGCTGGCGGAGCCAGGGAACCCGGTCGGTCTCCCGCAGAAGTGCCGACCGGACTACGGGGCGGGGCAGGGCGAAGCGTTTTTGGAAACTGATTAACATTCCCCGCAATGACCGCATTCGCCAGATCCAGTATTTCCGGAGTTGAACGATAGTTCGTCTCCAACCGAAACACCTTTGCTCCCGGAAACATCCGCGGAAAGTCCAAGATATTCCGAACTTCGGCGGCGCGGAAGGAATAAATTGACTGCGCATCGTCACCCACGACGAGAATGTTGCCGTGCACGCTCGCAAACGCCGTCACGATCTCCGCCTGTATCCGATTCGTGTCCTGGAACTCATCAACCAAAATAAAGCGAAACTGGCCTGCGAGCCGCTTCCGAATCTCCGTGTCATGGAGAATGGTCGCGATGTTAATAAGAAGATCGTCAAAATCCATGCAGTTTCCGGCACGCTTCTTCGCCTCGTACCGCGTAAAAATGTCGGCAAGGGTTCCTTGAATATCAAGAAACCGAGGATACTTTTCTTCAAGAACTTCCGAGAACGGACGGCACGCGTTGCGGCTAAAACTCCACATTCCGGCAAGCACTGCCGGCGACGGGAACCGTTTCTCCCCCGCGGGAACCCCCGCATCTTTGAGAGACGCCCGAAAAAGCGCGCGAGAGTCGTCCGCGTCCAGAATCGTGAAGTTTGCGCTAAAACCAAGCTTTTCGGCGTAATGGCGGAGGATTCGATTCGCGACACCATGGAATGTCCCGCCCCAGAGTCCTTTTGGGGGCGCCCCCAAAATCTCCGCAACACGCGAGAGCATTTCTTTCGCCGCCTTGTTGGTGAATGTAAGAAGGAGGATTTCCTGCGGCAGGACGCCCCGCTCCAGCAGATGCGCCACCCGATACACGATCGTTCGCGTCTTGCCGGAACCGGCCCCAGCGAGCACGAGGCACGGCCCATCGCCTTCGCGCACCACGCGGAGCTGCTCGGGATTTAAAAGTTGCTCGTAAGCAATCGGCATCGGAGTAGCTAGCAGTTAGGACGGAGGAACTGTACCACGACTTTTACGCACAACCAAAAAGCGACCCGTTACAGGGGTCGCTTTTTGGAACTTTCTCACCCTAACTTCTAGATTCTAACTATCCCGACACTTGCGGTCCCGATACTACGATCGGGACTGAAATGTCGGGACTAACTACTCGTTAATGCACGTACGGCAATCCGAATCCGGTTGCAGGATCATCGCCCAGAGCGCCGAGATCGCGCACAAGCGTCTGGAGGTAGCTCCGCGTTACCGCACCGCCGCCTTGCCAGAGCTTAGCGGCAAGACCAGTAACGTGCGGGGTGGCCATGGAGGTGCCGGAAATGGTTCGGTATCCACCGTCTTTCCATGCGGACTCCACTAGCACTCCCGGTGCAGCGAATTCAACTTCCCGCTCCTCGATCACGTAGTCGCCGTCGTTCACCCCACGCGAGGACCAATCGGGGACCGCTTCGGCGGAATCTATTGCCGCGACCGCGACCACAGACGCATTCGCGCCCGGGTAATCAATGGATCCGAGCGCCGGGCCATCGTTTCCTGCCGCCGCAACAACGAGTGTGTTCAAACCGACCGCGTAGGCGATGGCGTCCCTGATGAGCGTGCTCTCAACGTCAGAACCCAAGCTCATGGAAACGACTTCCGCGCCCTGATCTGCCGCATGACGAATTGCCGCGGAGATATCATCCGACCAGCAGGAGCCGTCAGCGCCGCACACTCTGTAGGCGAAGAGATTCGCTCCCGGCGCCATTCCGTAGATGCCAAGACCGTCTGCCCCACCGTCAGCAAGAACTGTTCCAGCGACGTGCGTGCCGTGGCCATTCTTGTCATCACAGCGGCCGTCGCGCATGCCGACGCCAGTGAAATCTTTGCACTGGGCGACACGGCGGCTCAAATCCGGGTGATTCTTATTGACGCCTGTGTCCAAAACTGCGACATCAACTCCTGTGCCGCCGGAGGTCGCTGCGAGAGCCGGGTTATTATACATTTTCTCAATACCCCACGGCGTTCGATCTGATGGAGTGAGTCGAACACTCCCGCTCCTTGCGCGCGCTTCCGCCCATTCCGGAGGAGTCGCCAGGTGATAGAGCAGAACCGGCTCCACTTCCACGCCGGAGGCGGCGAGTTCAGCAACCTCGTCGCTTCGGAGGTTAGTGGTAAAACCCTGTTCGAAACGATGAAGCGCTCCAAACCTACCTTCAAGCGCGGCATCCGACGAACGCACCAAATAGCGCGTACCGTTCTGGTCTGCTCCGACCGGCATACCCCAGCCGACTACGAGCGCTGCGGCAAGCACCGCCGCCGCTCCGCGACGTAATTTCTGCATACTGTTTCAGATTTATGTATTAGAAAGGAATCGTATACAACCCTCTCGCCTTTGTCAAACGGAAGTTAGAATCTTCTATCGCAAATACTTCCGCTTCGCGGCGGCGTGCTCGTCGTTGGTTTTGGAGTAAATCGCTTCGCCTTCGGGGGTGGTGAGGAAGTACCAGTACTGGTTCGCCTGCGGATTCACTGCTGCCACAAGCGCTGCGCGGCCGGGGTTTGCAATCGGCCCCTTGGGAAGGCCGCGATAGCGGTAGGTGTTCCACAATGAATCAATGTCGCGATCTTCAAGCGAAATCCCAGGCGTTTTTTTGCCCGTCACGTAGTTCACGGTTGAATCCGCCTGAAGCGGAATGCCCGCAGCGAGTCGCCGCCAAAAAATATCCGCGACCATGGCACGATCCGGATCCGTACGCACTTCGCGCTCAATGATTGATGCCATGATGACGGTGTCAAAAACACTGCGTCCATCGGCATGAATCCGCTCGCGGAGCGAAGCATCAAACTGCTCTCCAAATCTGCCGAGCATCTTCCGAATGACTTCATCCGCTTCGGTTTTTCGGAAAAACCGATAGGTATCCGGAAAAAGATACCCCTCAAGCGTCGCCTCGGCCGGCCCCATCCCTCCGCCAGCTGGCGGAGCCAGTGCGCCCGACCATGACTCCGCAGGCAAGAGCAGGTCGGAACCACGGGACGGGGCAGGCGCGTCAGCGAGAAAATCAAAGCTCGAGCGGTACGCTGAAATCTTCGCCGCGGTGAGAAAGTCCTCTTCCGAAACGAGTCCGGCTGAATCAAGTTCCCGCGCAATGTCGCGGAGCGTGCTCCCCTCAACAATGGTCACGACCGCCTCGTCGGCTGGCGCCGATGTCCGTATGATGTCCACTACTTCCCACAGGGATCTTTTGGGAGGGATTATATACGTTCCCGCCTGCAGGCGCTCCGCCACGCCGGAGACGCGGGCGGCAAATGCGAACGCCCATGCATTTCGCACTACTCCGGACTCTTTGAGATGCCGACCGATGACCAAAGCTCCTTCACCCGGGGCAATGGTCACTACCACCGCTTCACGGCGCGAAGGAACGCCAAAAAATAATGATCCGGCGATAAGGACAAAAATGATTATGAAGACAAACGCTAGAAGAAATAGTCGCATGAATAGACAAAAGCTAAAAATCAGACAGCATTAAAATTCGAAGTACGAAATCCGAAACCCCATCCCGTCCCGTGGTTCCGACCTGCTCTTGCCTGCGGAGTCATGGTC
>JBBTXB010000145.1:0-3350 GCA_038062475.1 Patescibacteria group bacterium | reverse complement strand
GAATAAAAGTGTCATGGGGCGAGTGAGGGTGTAGAAATGTCATGGGCGTATTGCTCCGGTGTTTAGGACATGCTACGATAGAAGCATGATAAGCGAATTTGTTGCAAAAAAATTAAAAGCAGCACGCTATAAACTCCTTAAAGACGGAAGTTATTTTGGCGAGATTCCAGGACTGAAAGGCGTCTGGGCAAATGCGAAGAATTTGGAGGAGTGCAGAGAGGAATTGAAATCCGCCTTAGAAGATTGGATGCTCTTCAAGCTTAAAGAAGGAGATGCGATTTCTGGTTTAAGAATAGGCATTGATCGGCGACGCTTGGTGAAGACTCATGAGAATGCCCGGTAGTATTTCCTGGAGAAAACTTGTGCAGAAATTCAGAAAATTAGGCTTCGACGGCCCATATGCAGGCGGCCGTCATTTATTTATGAAGAAAGGAGATTTAAAAGTGATCATACCGAATCCCCACCATAGAGATGTGGCCAAACATTTAGTCACGGAAATTTTACGTCAGGCAGGTATCTCGTTAGAGGAATGGGCTGATGTTTAGACTGTCACATAACGACCCTCGCCCCTGCGGTTCGGGAAAGAAATATATGGAAATTAAATTAGTTACTGATTCAATCACTAAAGCAGAACTGGAGGAGTTGGCCAGAGCGCGCTTCGGCGATATGGTTAAAGCTGTGGTTGATATTAATAAGGGGATTATGGCAGTAGGCGGAGAATTACATGCTGACGAAGAAGCGTTGTTATTGGAGCAAGGATCGAAACAAGAAAATCTTTGGGGTATCAATTTTTATCCCGATAACTCAAGCGGCGAATGGATTGAGTTTAATTCTATGATAAATATCCGGCCGTCGCAGGGTAATCGGTCGCGAGGCGTGGAGGACGAATCAGTACGAAAGAGCATCCGGGAGGCGGTGGAGAAGTTGGTTAAAGAATAACTACCCTGTTCTCTATGCCATTTCAGCATCAAGAGCTTGCCGCCGGAAGATGGCAAGAACTCTCGCTCGCGGAGCAAATGGGTAACATCGGCAGCGAGATAAGCCGCGCTTTGCGCTGGCGGGACAATGATCAGAAACTTTTTATCGGCGCGTTTGATAGGGCGTTGGAATTGCTTGACCTAACTATTTCTGATTCGCGCTGGAGGGGACGGCTTAAGGAACTCACAAGAGTCAGGGAAGCCGTTGGCGACGCCTTTTGCGGCGGTAGTGAATATCGGACGTCTTTTGAAGATCTGAATCGCTATTTTTTTAATTTCGCAATTGCAGCTCGGGCGCACAGATAATTTGCGGACAGAAGCGGAAGGAAGTTTAAGAAGTGGCATGGGGCGTAGGGAGATAAAAAAGCCGCTGGGTGAACCATGCGGCACGGGTTACTCTGGGATTTCTATGATTAGGCCTCGATCAAGCCAAATCTGGATCGCGTGTCCTACGGTTATGGATTCGTGGCGCTTCCTGTTTCTTATGGTCCAGATCGTGTGACCGTCACTTGCCAATATTACGCCATCTTCTGGGCCGATGAGCGCGTCAAATTGATCCTGCGGGGTAAGGAAACCAAGCACTATCGGCTTAAGAATTCTGTATTTTTTCAATCTACCTCCTAAAATAAGCTTTGAGAAATTCTATCACTAGATTAAAAGACCCATGCGTGTCAGTCAATAAGCGACAGTATTGCCATGGCGCATGACTATGAAGTTGGGAAAATACCGGCATTACAAAGGGAAAGAATACGAAGTTGTGGGTGTGGCGAAGCACAGCGAGACGCAGGAGGAATTGGTGGTATACCAGGCGCTCTATGATGATGGCGAGCTGTGGGTGCGGCCGCTCGCCATGTTTGCGGAAGAAGTAGAACATGACGGCAGCCGTGTGCCGAGGTTTCGGTTTGTTGGATAATTAAGAATTGTCAATGAGTCTTTTTAGTCTTTTGCTGATTCTCGGCTCTGCGGTTATCCACGTTGTCGCCCACGTGGCGCTGAAGCGTACTCAAAACAGAGCGGCGTTTGTGTGGTGGATGCTGCTTTGGGGTTGCGTGCTGTTTTCTCCGGTTCTGCTCCTGGGGTGGCAGCCGATTCCGCCGCTTGCGTGGGCCGTGTTAGTTGCGAGCGCGATTTTTGAAGCGCTGTATTTTTTGTCCATCGCCAAGGCCTACGAGACCAGCGACCTCTCCGTAGCGTATCCGCTCGCTCGCGGCACCGCTCCGGTTTTTTTGCTTCTGTGGTCTACCGCTTTTTTAAAAGAGCGTCCGACGATTGAAGGGGTTCTGGGGATTGTCGGGCTTATCGCGTCCGGCCTGTACCTCATAAATTTGCCGCACCTGGGCGCGTGGCGCGAACCGTTGCGCGCGCTTCGCGCACAGGGGCCGCGCTTTGCGCTCGCGGCCGGTCTCTTTATTTCCCTCTACACGGTGCTGGATCGCTACGGCATCGGTCTTGCCCAGGGCTCGTCGTATTGGTGGCCTCTTCTTTATACATATCTTGCCCTGTGGTTCACGTGGCTCTTCCTTACCCCATGGACGCTCGCGGCCGTGGGCTGGAAAAATTTGAAGGAGGAATTGCGTTCTTCCCGCGCGGCGAGTTTCATTGCCGGAGCGACGACGCTCGCCGCCTACGCGGTTGTTTTGTACGCTATGAACGCCGGAACCCCAGCGAGTTACGCGGGCGCGGTGCGGGAGATAAGCGTGGTGCTCGGCGCGGCGGCGGGAGTGTTCCTGCTCAAAGAAAAAGGCACCGTGATGCGCATCGTTGGGGGAACGCTTGTGGCCGGCGGCGTGGCGGTAATCGCACTCTTTGGTTAAGATGTCGGCATATTGAAATTTCGAAATATTCGCCGTTGCTCTGGACAGCTACCGTAGTGGGCGGATATATTACGATGCGTAAATGATGGGCATCATCTATCACGGTTGCGCGACATGAACCTCCGTTTCCTTCCCCGAAAATCCATGGCATCACCGAAGTTACATCCGCGGATGCGACTTCGCTTTGCCGTAGTCGGCGTGCTGCTTTTGGTGCTCTTTGCGGGGGTCTATGACTACCCGACGCTTTGGAATCGCACCGCGGACGCCATCGGCGCAGGGCTTCATGATGCCGGTGTTAAGTGGAAGCCGCCCGCTTTGCGCGCGGAGCCGTTCTTGCTTGGTCTTGACCTGCAGGGCGGAACGCATTTGGTCTATGATGCGGACGTTTCGCAAGTTTCAGAAAAAGATCGGGGATCCGCGGTGGAGGGCGTGCGTGACGTGATTGAGCGCCGCGTGAACGCCTTCGGCGTCGCCGAACCCATTGTGCAGACCGTGAAGTCGGGGGGCGCGTGGCGGGTGATCGTGGGCCTCTCCAAGGCACCCGCTCCGGCTCCTTAC
The DNA here is from genome assembly GCA_038062475.1 of Patescibacteria group bacterium. Taxonomy (GTDB): domain Bacteria; phylum Patescibacteriota; class Patescibacteriia; order JBBTXB01; family JBBTXB01; genus JBBTXB01. The sequence continues at coordinate 1 of JBBTXB010000145.1, read as the reverse complement.
C
>JBBTXB010000144.1:0-1066 GCA_038062475.1 Patescibacteria group bacterium | reverse complement strand
ATGAGTAGTGCTGATTGGTCTGCTGCTGGCATGATGGATAGAGGGAAAGAAAAAGAGGGAGTTACTTACTATCGACTGACTCCCAGACGCCGTTTGTTTTGCGCATGCGCTGAAGTGCTTCTTCTCTCGGGAATGTGAACTCCTGCCCCTTTTTCCCGAGCGCGCCCTGCACGAAGCAATTGCGAAGTAGCCTGAGCGTGAGAGTCTTACGTTCATCAGAGGACTCACTTTCGAGTGCAGGCGTTAGCTCCTGCCCCTCCTCGAGTTCTCCAGTATCGGCCGTATCTCTGAACTGTTTGCGAACCATAGAATGCAAAAAAAGCCCCGCCGTCGGAGACGGTGTGGCTTCGTAGGATGGGAAACAAAAAAAGCCGCCGCGCGCAGGCGGTATGGCTTCGTTGCACTCAGTATAGCACTAAGGTCGAACGAAGGAAAAATCGAAAAGAAGTATCTGCACTTTTTCGTCCATTTCCTCGGAAAAACCGTCAACTGTATTCACGTAGTGCGCCGTCATGCGGAGTCCGCCGTTCGGATTGGGAGTGCCATTCGCGTCATACTTTCCCCAAGTCATCCGTTTGCCTGCAAAGTAGTTAATGATGGCCTCCCGAATTTGCTCGAGGCGGTCGTCGCCCTTCGTTGCGCTGCTCTGCAAGCCGATGAGTTCTATCTCGATGCGCTCCTGCGCAACGCGCACGTTGTTCTGCTCGGTGTTGATGACCCTACGGAAAATCACGATGGGATAGCTGCCCTCCTGCCTCAATGCATCCACATCGCTGCGCATGTCCTGTTTAATGTTCGCACCATCTACGAGTCCCGTTAGCACTGGACCGTAGCGGAGTTCCCTGTAGATGGCGTCTTTGATGCTCATGTGAGTAATTCCACCATTCGTGCGACGTCGCTCGTGATGGTGGCTTTCTTGCGGAAGAAGGCGATGGTGAAGGGATGTCGACCGGCAATGCCTTGCTCAAATATTTTTCGAGCAATGAGGCGCACGATGAGGAGATCACGAGTAACTGGATCCAATGGCGTCTTTTTTCCTCCGCTCTTTCCGCTTCCTCGCCCCATA
>JBBTXB010000143.1:0-1260 GCA_038062475.1 Patescibacteria group bacterium | reverse complement strand
CGCCGCACGGCTTCCAGAAGTGTCCATGTTCCCATGATATCCGTCGCAAGAAACGCTTTCGGGTCCATGATTGAACGGTCAACATGCGTCTCGGCCGCGTAGTTCACCACCGCATCCACCCCTTTCATCACTGCATCCACAGCCGCGGCGTCGGCAATGTCCCCTTTTACGAACGTATAGCGAGAATCGTTTTCAACATCGCGCAGATTCTCCAAATTACCGGCATAGGTAAGCTTATCAAAATTCACGACTGAAACATCGCGTTCAGTCGTGAGGATATGCCGGATAAAATTAGAACCAATAAACCCAGCACCGCCAGTAACGAGGATCTTCATATCATCGATTTTTGGTTGTCCAATCAAACCCGATCTCTGCAGAATCCCACGGGATGCGCTCTTCGTCCGGGTTCTGCGGGTCATAACTTTCCGTCGTGTGGTAGAAGAGGCCCACGCGCTCGGCGCCCAGAACGCGATAGCCATGGGCCACGCCCGGAGGAATGGCAATCACGAGCCGGTTGTGTTCCCCAACGCAGTGGACATTCGTCTCTTTGTACGTCGGCGACTCTTTGCGGATGTCGTGAAGCACCACTTGCGCCATGCCACGAACGACAAACCAAACATCCCACTGCTTCTTGTGCCAATGGAACGCCTTGATGACGCCCGGGTAGGTCTCGGAATAGCTCGTCTGCTTAATCTCGTGGAACGTCTCTTCGTCCAGCTTCAAAACTTCCGTGAAGAATCCACGATCGTCGCACCACAGTTTCATCTGTTTGATTTTGACTCCTTCAATCATAGGTTCATTTGAATTACGAAATCCCAAAAAGTTACTTCCTGAGCTTGTCGAAGGATAACTTTTTGGTTCAAGGTAGCCCTTCGACAGGCTCAGGGGCTATATATCGTGTAGTTTTTCTACAGTCTCAATCGGATATTCTTAAAGGGTGAGGGATGCTTTAATTTTCTCCGCAATCTTCTCTGCCTCGCCCGGCGGATATGGGGCGCGTGCGGGCCAGAGCTTGAGGCCGTCGCTGGGGTGCCGCGGAATCAAATGCCAGTGGAGATGAAAAATTATTTGACCGGCCACGCTTCCGTTATTCATCGCCAGATTAAAACCGGGTAACTCCAGCCCCGCAACCATCGCCTTGGCGACTTTCTGGCTCGCCACCGAGAGTTCCTGAAGCATGGTCGGGGTCGCGTCCAGCATATCAGTCGCGTGCTCCTTTGGGACCAGCAACGTATGCCCCAGGGAGACCGGCCGGATGTC
>JBBTXB010000142.1:0-15099 GCA_038062475.1 Patescibacteria group bacterium | reverse complement strand
TTTGGTAGAAGAGACTCCGTTGTCGAGCCCTCAGTCGCGACTGAGTGCTCGGCGGTCGAAGATGTATTACTGGGCATAGCTATTTCACAATCGGTTCATTGCACAGGCGGCATACCCGCACCTTCTCGTCAGCAAGATTTTTAAACCCCACGCGAGTCGGCTTACCGCACTTCGGGCACAGGAGCATGGCATTGGAGACATGGAGCGGAGCCGCAAACTGCGTCGTCTGCCCCTTCTCCCCTCCCCGCCGCGGACGGCGGTGGCGCGTGCGAAGATTGGCGCCATCAACAACAATGCGGTCAGAACCGGAGAGAACGCGAATGACGGTCCCGGTCTTTCCGCGGGCCGACCCCGTAACAATCTTCACCATGTCACCTTTTCTGATCTTCATACCTTTAGAGAACTTCGGGAGCCAATGAGACGATTTTTACGAATCCGCGAATCCGCAGCTCGCGCGCCACCGGACCGAATACGCGGGTCCCTTTCGGCTCTTTGCTCTTCCGATCAATCACCACCGCGGCATTCTCGTCAAAACGAATATATGATCCGTCGAGGCGACGCGTTTCCTTTCTTGTGCGCACGAGCACCGCATGTACGACTTCGTGCCGCTTCACCACGCCGTGGGGAAGCGCGTCTTTGACCACGCAGGTAATAATGTCGCCCAACCGCGCGTAACGCTTCTGGTACCCGCCGAGCACGCGAATACACTGGAGTTTTTTGGCTCCGGTGTTATCGGCGACGACGAGCATTGTGCGATGCTGAATCATAGTTAGGCGATCTTGGGCAGCGCCCGCCACCGTTTATCCTTTGAAATCGGCCGACACTCTTCAAACCGTACGACATCTCCGGGTTTGTACTGCCCCCGTTCGTCGTGAACTTTGAATTTCCTGCTCACCCGATAATACTTTTTGTATTTCGGGTGGTGGCGAAGCCGATCCACGCGCACAACGATCGTCTTCGCCATGGCGTTAGAAACGACGACTCCCTGGAAATGACGACGAACCGGATTTTTTTCTTTTGCTGCAGTCATACCATTTATTGAGGCAAGCCCCCACACCAGTCGCGCACGATGCCCCGAAAGTATTCGGGGCGCGAAACGCGCGCGTTCTTAAAATATTGAGGATTGAGTTCCATATCACTAGGAGCGGTACCAGGCCTATACGGTGCGTGACTGGTGTGGGGGCAAGCCTCCCTTTTTACGCGATTCGGCGATCGCGGTCAATACCTGGGCGATAGAAAGGCGGATTCTCCGAACATCGCGCACGCTCCGCAGTTGACTCTGGCTCTCCTTGAACCGAAGGATGCGCAAATGTTCTCGATCCTCAGCGAGCATACGTTGGAGTTCTTCCCGATTCTTGCCTCGAATTTCTTGCATCAGGGCGGATGATTTCATACCCCCACACCAGTCAGACACTTTGGCGCTTCGCGCCACGTGAGCTGAATATTTAACTGCATAAGCATTGCGTTTAATCTCGTGGACTGAACGTATCTCCGATACCGACAAGCGGTGTTTGACTGGTGTGGGGGCATATCTCCTAGTCCTTCTTTATAAACACGGTTTTCGTCGGGAGCTTATAGGACGCAACCCGTAAGGCTTCGCGCGCCGTCACCTCGTCTACGCCGTCCATCTCAAAAAGAATCGTTCCCGGACGCACCGGAGCAACATAGTGGTCCACCGCGCCCTTGCCCCCACCCATCGGAACTTCGGCGCCTTTGGTCGTAATCGGATGATCGGGGAAGATGCGAATCCAAATCTTTCCACCGCGCTTCACGGAACGCGTCATGGCGCGCCGCGCAGCTTCAATCTGCCGCGTGGTAATCCATGCGGTTTGGAGAGCGCGCAATCCGTATGCGCCGAAGGCGAGCGTGACCTTGCTTGTCGCAATCCGTCCAACGCGGCCGCGCCCTTTGTGCCACTTCCGATGTTTTACCTTTTTCGGAATAAACATATTTCACGTAACGTGGAGCATGAAGCATGGAGCTTAAAGCATTCGTTCAAGGAATGCGCTCCGCGCTTCGTGTTCCGTGTTATGTGTTATGTGTTATGTGTTACGTGTTTCATGCTTCAGGTTTCTTGGCCTTCTCGGCGAATATTTCTCCGCGATTAATCCAGACCTTCACGCCGATCGTGCCGTAAATCGTCCGCGCAAATCCCTGCGCGTAATCAATGTCCGCGCGGAGCGTGTGCAACGGCACCTTTCCCTTTGCGAGCACTTCCGTTCTGGCAATTTCCGCTCCGTTCAACCGCCCGGAGACGCCGACTTTCACCCCTTGAGCGCCGGACTTCTCAACTCTGGCGACTGTCTGACGCAAAACGCGACGGAACAAAATCCGCTTCTCCAGATCTTCAATCACGCCTTGCATAACCACATGCGCGGAGAGCGCCGGACGCGGAACTTCCTGAATGTTCACATTGATGGTCACTTTTCGTCCGGGGAAAAACTTTTTGCGCAGCTTATCCTTGAGCGCTTCCGCGCCCACGCCGGCGCGGCCGATGATGAGCCCCGGCTTTGCGGCCGCAATAACGACTGTGATCGCCGAGGGGCCGCGTTCAATGTCAATTCGGTCAATGCCCGCGCCGCGGAGTTCCTGCTTCAAAAAATTGCGAATCGTCACATCCTCGCGCAAAAGCGCGGCGTAATTGTGACGGCGCGCAAACCATCGCGAATACCACATGGTCGTGGTACCGAGGCGAAAAATGTATGGATGTACTTTCTGTCCCATACCCAGTATATCAACTTCGACTTTTGATCGAGTTGATGATTGTTCGAGAGTTAGAGAGTAAGGATATCATAGCGTGTTTTGCTGAGGAGACTCCGTTGCCCCGAATGCTTTCGGGGCGGTCGAAGTTGTATTACTGGGCATAAGCGTTTTTATGAATGCTTGCGACCCGCAGCAGTCGCGACGGCTGTCGAGGTGCTCTCTGGAGCGCTCGCGGCCTCGGCGCGTTCGGTGACCACCACGGTTATGTGACACGAGCGTTTCCGAATCGGCGCGGCGCGGCCAAAGGCGCGGGCGCGAAAACGGCGAAGCGACGGTCCCTGATCCACAGTGATCGCTTTAATGTATAAACGGTCGCGGGAAAGCTTGTTATTATGCACGGCGTTCGCTGCGGCGGAGGCGATCGCTTTCCGTACGGGAAGAGCCGCGGCGCGATGCAGAAACCGGAGCTCCGTGTCCGCCTGGACAATAGAAAGTCCGCGCACAAGATCCACCACGAGACGGACCTTGCGCGGAGACATTCGAATGTAGCGAGCTCGAGCAATGACTTCCATACCCCCACACCAGTCAGACACTTTGGCGCAAAGCGCCACGTGAGCTGAGCATATTTAACTGCATAAGCCTTGCGTTTGAACTCGTAGAATGAATGTGCCTCCGATACTGATATGCGGTGTTTGACTGGTGTGGGGGCATAGTCGTATCTTATTTTTTATTTTCCGTCCCGACAGCTGTCGGGACGCCGGCTCCGACAGCCGTTGGGGCGGCTTTGGCGCTCGTTTCAATATCTTTCTGCATGCGGCCGCCGTGACGCACGAACTTGCGCGTGGGAGCGAACTCTCCGAGCCGATGGCCGACCATATTCTCAACAATAGTAACGGGTATGTGTATCTTTCCGTTATGCACGGCTATCGTAAAGCCAACCATTTCCGGCGTAATGGTTGATGCGCGCGCCCATGTCTTTATGACCGTGCGGTCGCCGGCCCGCAGACGAGACAGCTTCTCCATCAGGCGCGGATCAACATAGGGACCCTTTTTGAGACTTCGTGCCATAGTAGTGAGTACGTACTGCGTTCTCTTTATTTCTTCCTCCGCGCCTGAATAAATCGGTTCGACCATTTATTTTTCTTTCTCGTTTTCACCCCCAATGCGTGCTTACCCCATGGAGTCTTCGGATACGGCAACCCGATCGGGTGCTTGCCTTCACCGCCCCCGTGCGGGTGGTCTACCGGATTCATCGCTTTTCCGCGGACCGAGGGGCGGATGCCCTGGTGCCGCTTTCGACCCGCCTTACCCAAACGAATCAAGTTGTGATCGGGGTTGCTGACTCGGCCGATCGTTGCGCGACACATCTCTGGGAAGCTGCGAACCTCGCCGGAAGGAAGTTTCACTTGCGCGGAGCCCGCGTCAAGCGCGAGAAGTTGCGCCGCATTTCCAGCGCCACGCACGACCGCTCCGCCATTGCCGGGGGAAAACTCAAGAGCGTGCACATTCATTCCAACCGGAATGTCGCGCAGCGGCATGCGGTTTCCAACCTTAATCTCGCCCTTTTTTGCAAACGAGGTCATGGTATAGCCCACGCCGACGCCGTCCGGAGCGAGAACATACCGCTTCTCACCGTCCGGATAGCGGACGAGCGCGAGCCGCGCGCCGCGATTCGGATCGTATTCTATCGCCATGACGGTCGCCGGAACATCGTAGCGCTCCTGACGAAAATCAACGACGCGAATCGCGCGGTGCGCGCCACCGCCGCGGTGACGCACGGTAATGCGCCCGGTATTGTTGCGCCCGCCGCTCCGCTTCTTTGGCACAAGCAGAGACTTTTCCGGACTCTGCTTCGTTACATCCTGCTTTGCGTCCGTTGAAGCGTGCCGTCGGCCCGGGGTTGTTGGTTTGTAGAATTTAAGCGGCATACCACTGTTGTCGAAATTTACGAGTGAGGTCGGAGATCGAGCACTCAAATTATTTTCCCACGTTTAACTCTTTTTAGCTGAGAGAATAATTTGAGTGCTCGGTAAAAGCGTTTTGTGGCCCCGACATTACGTCGGGGACAAAACGCTTTATCCTTCAGAAAAGAGATCAATCTTTGCGCCCGTTGGAAGCGTGACAATCGCTTTCTTCCAATCGCGCATCTTCCCCGTGACTTTTCCAAATCGCACGCGGTGCCCGGCAACAACGGCCATGTTCACGCGACGCGGCACTACGCCGTAGACGGCCGCGACCGCGCGCGCAACCTGATCCTTTGTCGCCGACCGACCAACTTCAAATACATACGTGTGCTCCTGGGCGAGCCGAGTCGCTTTCTCCGAAACAATCGGACGAATGAGAACGCGGTGCGCGCCGCCGGTCTCTGCTGGCCCGCGCTTCGCTTTTGCCTCGCGCGGCTCCGGCTGCTTTGCCTCTTTATCTTTTGGAACACCGTCCGCCGTCTTCCGGTCGCGGAATGGCTTTCGATTAAACTTCAACCGATCAAAGAAAGAGGGCATACTTATTTCTTCGGCTTAAACGTCGCCTCAACGACTTCCAGGGCGGGGAGCGACAAAATCAGCGTCTCGTGTCCCAAAATCGCCAGCGCATTCAAATTCGCCGCGCCGATCACTTCCACCGCAGGAAGATTCCGCGAGGCGCGCACGACCGCCGTCTCTCGGAGAGACGGAACGGCGAGCAGCATCTTCCCGGAGACCGGGAGTTTGGCGAGGAGCATCGCAACCTGCTTCGTCTTCGGAGCCGACAATTCCAGCCGGTCAAGGAGAATGAGGTGGCCGGAGGAAACCTTGTCCGAAAGACACATCAAGAGAGCTTTCCGCCTCATCGTCTTTGAAAGCCGCTGCTCCCAATTCCGCTCTTTACGCGGACCAAAGGTAACTCCGCCGCCACGCCAAATCGGGGAACGGATGGAACCGTGGCGAGCGCGGCCGGTTCCCTTTTGCTTCCACGGCTTCTTACCTCCACCGCGGACTTCACCGCGAGTTTTGGTGTGCGCGAGGGGGAGTCGCGCATTTGCGCGCGCGGCAATCGCAACCTGGTGCAGCAACGCTGAATTTCCAGTAGTCGCAAAAACCGTCGAATCAAGCTCCCGCTCGCCGACGACGGATCCTTCCATGTTGTACACACTAACCTTGGGCATAGATATTTAACCGTCACGCACTCCACGCTCCACCGTGTGCGCGAATTAAAAGCAACGAACCGCGCGCCCCTGGAACTGAACCGCTCAAAACCAGACGGTTGTGTTCAATGTCAACCGCAATAACTTCAAGCGCCTTTACCGTTACGCGATTTCCACCCATGCGTCCTGCCATGCGCTTTCCTTTGAACACGTGCTGCACGCCTCCGGCGCTGATTGACCCTGGCATACGCTCCTGGTCCTTGTGGCCATGCGTGGACGGGTGACCGGCGAATCCGTGGCGCTTCACAACCCCCTGAAAACCGCGTCCCTTCACCGTGCCCGCGACCGTCACCAGCTCCCCGGGAGCAAACGCGGAAACGTCAAATGTCGTTCCCCGCGTCCAAGCCGCCGGGTCGGATACGCGGAATTCCCGCAGAACGCGGAAGGGGGGCAGCTCTTTCAAGTGCCCTGCCTTCGACTTCGTGACATTTCTCTTTTTCAATCCGAACCCGACCTGTACGGCGGCATACCCGTCAGTTTGGGTGGTTTTTACCTGGGTCACGGTGCACTGCCCCGCGAGAATGATAGTCACCGGCACGACGCGGCCATTCGGCAAAAACGTCTGCGTCATCTCTAATTTTTTACCGAGGAGAAACTTCATGTTCGATGGTTTGGCCAGTAACGAAAAGGCCAGAAGACGAATCGTTCACCACGGAACCGGTGTCCATGAACGAGCCGTCTTCTAGCCATTCGCGTACCTGCCCGAGCGAGTGCGCGCGTCGCGGGCGCGCCAGGGAAAGGCGAGATCTACGTATGAATGGAGTGCTGGTTACGGTTGTAATTTTCTCCTGACGCTCCGAGGAAAGGGTGGAGGTTTTCCTTTTCCGACTCCTTTGATTAGGCGGTCCCGACAAGTCGGGATATCGAATCGGGATCGGATCTTCTCCTCTCTTCCGAGAGAGCGATACTAGAACCTATCTCAAAAATATCTCGTGGCCATTTCGGCGCCATTTCGCCTGTCACCGCAAAGCGGGATCCCGCTACGCGGGACAATCCTTTCACTCCTCGTCGAAATAACTCTGCTATTCCTCCTCGTCGTTCAAGGATTTCGGCAGAAATGGCATCCAAAATGCCTTACAAGCTATTTTTGAGATAGGTTCTATTCGGTTCTACATTTTTATTTCTACGTCCACGCCCGCCGGCAGATTCAGGTGCGTCAGTGCGTCAATCGTACGCGCCGTAGGATCAACCAGATCAATGAGCCGCTTATGAACGCGCATTTCGTACTGATCACGAGCGTCTTTGTACACGAACGGTGAGCGGTTCACGGTGTATTTGCGCTTCTCAACGGGGAGCGGTATCGGCCCCAACACACTCGCTCCGGAACGCACCGCCGTTTCAATAATCGTGCGCGTTGACTGGTCAATAATCTTGTGGTCGTAGGCACGAATCTTGATCCGAATGCGCTGCCGCTCAACGCCTTCAGCGTCACTTCGTCCTGCTCGTCGCGTCGTTGTCTTCTCGGTACTCATGGCAGTGATGGATGAAAGAACGCGCTCATGCGCATCACCCCGCCGATAACTGGCGGGGTGAAGTCATTGCACTTATTTTATGATTTTGGTCACCACTCCAGCGCCGACCGTGTGTCCGCCTTCGCGGATTGCGAATCGCTGTTTCTCTTCAAGAGCGACCGGAGCGATGAGTTTAATCTTCAAGCTCACCGTGTCTCCCGGCATGACCATTTCCGTACCGGCCGGCAATTCAACTTCTCCCGTCACATCCGTCGTGCGCATGTAGAACTGCGGCTTGTAGCCTTTGAAGAACGGCTTGTGGCGGCCACCTTCCTCCTTGGTCAGACAGTAGACTTCCGCCTCACACTCCGTGTGCGGGGTCATCGATCCCGGCTTCGCAAGCACCATACCGCGCTCAACCTCTTCCTTCTTCGTTCCCCGAAGGAGGAGACCGGCGTTGTCTCCTGCGCGACCTTCGTCCAGCTGTTTGTTGAACATTTCAATACCGGTGACCGTGGTCTTCCTGGTCTCCCCCAGGCCGACAATCTCCACTTCGTCGTTCAGGTGAACAATGCCACGCTCAATACGACCGGTTACCACTGTGCCGCGGCCCTCAATGGAGAACACATCTTCCACGGGCATAAGGAACGGTTTATCGGTGTCGCGGACCGGCTCCGGAATGTATTCGTCCAGCGTCTTTATGAGATCCAAAATCGGTTTGGAAGCATCGGGATCCTTTGGATTCTCCAGGGCTTTCAATGCGGAGCCGCGGATAATCGGGGTCTTGTCTCCCGGGAAGTCGTATTTCTTCAAAAGATCACGGATTTCCTCTTCCACAAGGTCAATGAGTTCCTTGTCTTCAACCTGATCAATCTTGTTCAAAAAGACGACGATGTAAGGAACGCCGACCTGGCGCGCAAGCAGAATGTGTTCGCGGGTCTGCGGCATCGGACCATCCGCTGCTGACACCACCAAGATTGCGCCATCCATCTGCGCGGCGCCCGTGATCATGTTCTTCACATAGTCAGCGTGCCCCGGACAGTCCACGTGCGCGTAGTGCCGCTTCTCTGATTCGTATTCCACATGCGCGGTGGCAATGGTGATACCGCGAGCGCGCTCTTCCGGCGCATTGTCAATCTGATCAATGCTCTTGTCCTGCGCGATAAATCCGTGCGCTTTCAAAACCTGAAGAATCGCCGCGGTAAGCGTCGTTTTGCCGTGGTCCACGTGACCGATAGTTCCCACGTTCACGTGCGGTTTCGTTCGTTCAAACTTTTTGACTTCTGCCATATGCGTTCAAGAAATCTCTGGTAAAAAAATAGTGAGTTAAGCGAATGGTTTTTATGCGAAATTTAGTATAGCAGATGGTCTCCGAGCGGTCAAGTACCCTGTACAGGGTACAAGTACCCCGTATGGGGTACAAGTTCCGGGAAAGAGGGCTATTCCAAGGGTTCCAGATAGTAGCGTTCCTCTAATTCGCGGCTGTCATTCTCGAGGAATCCCGCCTCCGGGGGCGAAATCGGCTCCTGATCAGGTGCTATGGTAGAAACTTTGGCAGGCGCTGGGAATGGCGGGCGCGCATAAAGCGGCTCTGGCCGGTTTTCCGAGAGACGGGCGGGTTCTACGGGAGTCCCTCGGCTTACTACCATTGCTTCGTAGGCGTCCAACGGCAAAACAACGAATCCCTCGCCCCTTTCCGGATCAACCACAACCAGCCGATCGCCGGTCTTCTTCACAAGATTCAAAACGCGTTGCCACAATGCTTGATCCATAGCAATTCACGAAGCAGGAAGCATGGAGCACGAAGCATTCATTCAAGGATTGCGCTTCGCGCTCCGTGTTTCGTCTTACATGTTACGTGTTACAGGTTTCGTGTTTCATGCTCTTAAAGGATACTCTATCGCCAAGATAGAAAGTCTGTCAAATCAAATCCCCTCTCCGAAACTATACCCGCCGCGTCTGTCCCGAACGACTGAGAACGATAGTCTGGGTGACATTCGATGGGACTTCGGCGTAGTGCGAAAACTCCATACTATATGAAGCTCGGCCCTGGGTCATGGAACGCAACGCGGTAGCGTAGCCAAACATCTCCGCGAGCGGAACGAGCGCATCAATCACCTTAATGCCGACGCGATCGCGCATCTCTTGCACGGCTCCGCGCTTGGAGTTCAAGTCGCCGATCACCTCGCCCATAAAGTCAGCGGGCGTGATAACTTCAACTTTCATCATCGGTTCCAGCAGCACTAACCCCGCCCTTTTCGCCGCCTCTTGAAAGGCGAGAGAAGCGGCGATCTTAAAGGCGATCTCCGACGAGTCAACGTCGTGGTAGGAGCCGTCATAGAGTGCCACCCGCACGTCAATAAGCGGGAACCCTGCAAGTACGCCGCGATCAGTCGCCTCTTTGACCCCTTTCTTAATCGCAGGAATGAACTCGCGAGGCACCGTGCCGCCCTTTATCTCGTCAACGAATTCAAACCCTTCGCCCCGTTCGCGGGGTTCAACGCGGAGGTAACAGTGTCCGTACTGTCCGTGGCCGCCGGTCTGACGAATGTATTTCCCTTCCGCCTCCGCCACCTTGCGAATCGTTTCTTTATAAGCAACCTGCGGCTTCCCGACATTGGCCTCAACTTTAAACTCCCGCTTCATGCGGTCAACAATAATCTCCAAGTGCAGTTCGCCCATTCCGGCAATAATCGTCTGGAGCGTTTCTTCGTCAGTGTGCACGCGGAACGTCGGGTCTTCCTCCGCAAGCTTGGAGAGAGCGACGCCCATTTTCTCCTGGTCAGCCCTTGTTTTCGGTTCAATGGCCAACGAAATGACCGGCTCCGGAAAGGTAATCCGTTCCAGCACGATGGGTTTTGCCTCATCGCAGAGTGTGTGGCCCGTGAATGTCTCTTTGAGGCCCACCGCCGCAGCGATCTCCCCTGCGTAGACCTCGGGCACGTCCTCGCGATGGTTTGCGTGCATCCGGAGAATCCGGCCGATGCGCTCCCGCGCTCCGGTCGTCGTGTTCAAAACATAACTTCCCGCTTTGAGCGTTCCGGAATATATGCGGAAATAGCACACCTTTCCCACGAAGGGGTCGGCCGCGATCTTGAATGCCAAAGCGGTAAACGGCTCGTCGTCGGAGGCGGTGCGGACAATCTTTGTCTCGGGATCCGCGGGGTCAAACCCTTGAACCGGGGGAATCTCAAGCGGGTTCGGAAGATAATCATTCACTGCGTCCAACAGAAATTGCACGCCCTTGTTTTTCAAAGCGCTCCCGCAGAGCACCGGCACGATGTCAAAATGAACCGTGGCCTTTCGCAATGCGCGACGCAGCGCGTCAAGCGCCGGTTCCGTTCCGGCGAGATACTGTTCCATGAGCCCCTCTTCCTGCTCAACAATCTTCTCAATGAGCTTTCCGCGCCATTCTTCCACCTTGTCGCGCAAATCCGCCGGCACATCTCCCTCCTCAATTTCTTTGCCGAGGTCGTCTTTATAGATGTATGCCCTGCGCGTAAGGAGATCAACCATGCCGATAAAGTTCTCCTCCGCGCCGATCGGCAACTGCAGAGGATACGCATTCTTGGTGAGCCGCTCGTGAATGGAGGCGAGGTCGGCGTAAAAATCCGCTCCCATACGATCCAGCTTATTAATGAAGCAGATGCGCGGCACGTTGTATTTGTCGGCCTGATGCCACACTGTCTCCGACTGCGGCTCAACGCCCGCGACTCCGTCAAAAACTACCACCGCCCCATCAAGCACGCGCAATGAACGCTGCACCTCAACTGTGAAGTCAATGTGTCCGGGGGTATCAATGATGTTGAGACGATTTCCTTTCCAAAAGCAGGTTGTCGCAGCGGCGGTAATGGTTATTCCTCGTTCTCGCTCCTGCTCCATCCAGTCCATGGTCGCCTCACCTTCATGCACTTCGCCGATCTTGTGCTTTTTTCCGGTATAAAAAAGAACGCGCTCGGTAACCGTTGTTTTTCCGGCGTCAATATGCGCGATGATTCCTAAATTTCGAGTTTTCTCAAGCGAGTATTCGCGAGGCATAAGAAAGCGTAAAGCGAAAAATGTAAAGTCACCGCAAAGCGCGATCCTCCGCAAACGGGATGCCGTTTGTGGGACGGGGCAGCTCAAAACTTAAAATATTGAAAAGCCCGAAGGGCGGAACACCAAAGTTTTACGCTTTGCGCTTTGCATTTTACGCTTTTTTGTATTTGCGTTTGAATGTTGCGATTATGGCTTATGGCTTCTATCGCGCAAAGTGCGCAAAGGCGCGGTTGGCGTCCGCCATTCGTTGCACGTCCATGCGCTTCTTGACCGCCGAACCCTCGCCTGCCGCGGCCGCCAAAAACTCCTCGGCAAGCCGCCGTGCCATTGGCTTGCCCTTCTTCGCTTCTGCCGCGGCAATGATCCAACGGAAAGCAAGCGCTTGCCGTCGTTCGCCGCGAACCGGGGTCGGAATCTGGTAGTTTGCGCCGCCGACTCTGCGGCTTCGCACCTCAACTTGGGGCGTGATATTCCGAAGCGCGCTGTCAAAAATCTCCATCGGATCCTGCTTGCTCTCGGCGGCAATCTGATCAAAAGCGGTGTAGACCACCCGTTCCGCAGTGGTCTTTTTCCCGCGCCGCATGATGTAATTCACAAATTTCGCCACATCCGCGCGGTGATAGCGCGGATCGGGGGCAATCGCTCGTTTTGGCGCACGCTTATGACGCATAAAATTAGTGCGTAGAAGTTAGAACGTAGAAGGTAGACGAAATTGTTTACATTTTTCAATTGCGTATTGATTTAGCGTTTTCTACGTTCACCATACTACCTTCTACCTACTTTGGCCTTTTTGCACCGTAGAGTGATCGCGAGCGGCGGCGACCTTCCACGCCTTGGGAGTCGTACACGCCGCGCACAACATGGTAGCGCACGCCCGGCAAATCTTTCACACGACCACCGCGCACCAGCACGATAGAGTGCTCCTGCAGATTGTGGCCGACGCCGGGAATATAAGCCGTAACTTCCACGCCATTAGAAAGTCGGACACGGGCAATCTTCCGAAGAGCCGAGTTCGGCTTCTTCGGAGTCATGGTCGTTACTTTAACGCATACTCCGCGTCGGAACGGACTCCCTTCGCGAAGAATGGTCCGCCTGCGGCGCAGTGTGTTCATTGAAAACTGCATGGCCGGGGCCTTGGACTTCCGAGCGGTCTGTTTCCGGCCGTGGCGCACCAGTTGGTTTGTTGTTGGCATACCCAGTATATCAACTTCGACTTTTGGTCGAGTTGATGATGGTTCTAAAGTTAGAGAGTAGGGCTGTCATGGTGTGTTTGGTTGAGGAAGCTCTGTTGTCGAGCGCTCATCGCGATGAGTGCTCGACGGTCGAAGTTGTATTACTGGGCATAAAAAAAATGACTTCCCGCAAAAGGTATCATACTACACGAAAATCAGTCAAGGTGGTCGGCGGATTCGGCGCAAAACTCTAAGCACGAAATCCGAAGCACGAAACAAATTCAAAATCAGAATGTTCAAATAATCGAAACCGTTTTGGACATTGGAATTTCGGCTATTCGGATTTATTTCGGATTTCGATATTAGGATTTCGGATTTTGCCCTTACTTATCGCTCCGGCAGGCGCTCACCGCGTTTCGCGAGCCGGGTGTCAATCCACACTTCCACTTTTCGGAGCCCCCACAGGACAAGAACCGTAAGGCCGGCGGTGGCAACAGCCGCAATTTGCATCCCAAGACCGACGGCGCTCCCGACGGCGGCCGCAACCCAAAGTCCCGCCGCGGTGGTAAGCCCTCTCACTTTCCCGCCCTGCACAATCACGAGCCCTGCGCCGATAAAACCAACCCCGACAACGACTTGGGAGACAATGCGGGACGGGTCAAAACCCGGAATGCCCCAAAAATTACGAAACGCATCTCTGGAGAGAATGGCAAACAGGCATGCGCCCATGGAAACAAGCGTGTATGTCCGCAGCCCCGCGGCTTTCCCTGTGAGCTCGCGCTCAAAACCAATGACCGCACCTAAGAGCGCGGCGAGGAGTATTTCCGCAACGATGTCCCATTGATCGAATGGCATACCCGCCTAAATTTTTGCTTATATTTGTCCGCTTTGTTTCCCGCCTCATTGCAAAAAAATACGACCCCTTAACAGCCGAAGTGCAAAAACTTGGGCGGGCATATTTCCATTGTTCCATCCGGCGCGTACTTACACAAGGCGGTAGATGAACGAAAGCACCGTCTGGAACAGCCGTCCCAGCAGTCCGATGCCCAAAAAATTATCTAAAAGGATTATGAGGAGCAGGATGAACGGCCCGCGCGTTTCCAGCTTGTGGCGCAGCTGATCGTACTTGGGAGCGGCAAGAAGAGAGAAAAGCAGCTTTGAACCATCGAGCGGCGGAATGGGTATCAAGTTAAAAACGGCAAGGAGGACGTTTATCACCAAAAGCAGATGAAGGAATTGAATGAGCAAATTGTTGACCGGCAGCGCCAATGCCAAATTCAGAATCTTTAAAACAACTACCGCACCAGTCGCGGTAATAAAATTTGCAAGCGGCCCAGCGAAGGCGATCGCGGTCGGTCCCCATACCTGATTGCGCAAATTATAAGGATTGAACGGAACGGGCTTTCCCCAACCAAAACCGACAAAGATGAGAGCAAGAAAGCCGATTGGATCAATGTGCGCAACCGGATTCAACGTAAGGCGCCCGGCACGCTCCGCGGTCGGATCGCCCAGCCGCGTACCCATAAGCGCGTGGGAAAACTCGTGCACCGAAAGGGCGGCGACGATGGCGAGAACCCAAACCAAAAAACCAAGGGGGCTTTCAACGAGAAGTGCAAATGGCATAACGAAGTAAGAGGTTAAGAGATAGAGTATCTTCGATACTGCCCGTCCTCGCTCGGAAATCGTCCCGATGATGATCGGGACATTTCACTCGCTTCGTAGGGCAGTAAGAGAGTGTTGACGCCGCAGACACGAAAGGGTATCCTCTCCTTGATTCTAACTTCTAGCTTCTCGATTATATGGCTCGAATCTGCGATCGTTGCGGCCGCGGACCATTGCGAGCGGTCTCCCGCAGTCACTCCAATATTGCTACCAAGCGCCGGCAATTTTTAAACCTGCAAATGAAGCGGGTGGAGGGACACAGAATGCGCATCTGCACCAACTGTCTCAAAACGCTGGCGAAGAAGCCAAAAGCGACCGCCTAGATTGTATCAAACAAAAAATCATCCCGACAGGGGGTGATTTTTTGTTGTCGGGGTGTCCCGACAAGTCGGGATCCCTCTTTTTCTCAACCGTGCATTGGTCGGGCTGGGGGGATTCGCACCCCCGATCTCCTGCACCCCATGCAGGCGCCTTAGGCTTCTGGGCCACAGCCCGACCAATGCCCTGTTTCGAAACCCGTGCTTCGCTATCTTGCGACATCGCTCAGCCCGTCTCGCCCCGATAGCTATCGGGGCTCGACCCCCATGCAAGCGCGATACCGTTACGCTACACCCCGATTCAGATTCAGAAAAACGCGAAACTAAAAGCTCCTCTTCCGCCTGGCATTGGTTTTGGCTGTATCCAAGTGTCTCCGAAGAACTTCGGAGAGCTGGTTTCCGCACGAGTACCGCGAATCGCGACACTCAAATATAGGAAGCCAATAAAGTTTGGTTGTCCCAAAACCAAGTGTCCAGGGGAGGAAGGGAAGCCACTTTCACGGTAGCACAAGTTACGAAAATCCGCCTCCCACCGCGAAGCGGGGTCCCGTACGTGCCGCATAACGGCATCCCGT
>JBBTXB010000141.1:0-5880 GCA_038062475.1 Patescibacteria group bacterium | reverse complement strand
CCGTGCAAACCTTGCACACCACGACCGCACTCCTGCTCCAAGAAGACGAGCCGGGATTCATCCGCGATCTTCAGAAGCGAATTGCCCGGATCTTTCCGCAGCACTACAAGCGCCGCGGAAAACGGCGGCTTGAGTACTACGAACACGACGATCTGAAGAAGCGAAAGAATCCCCAGCCGGATGAGCGGCGGAACGGCTTTGCGCATTGTCGCGTCTCGCTCCTCTCCGCGAGCGTTATGCTCATTGTAAATCGCGGGAGGCCGGTCTTGGGTGAGTGGCAGCAAGTTCTCTTCTTTGATTGCGACCCGAAGGGACGGCCTCCGCGAAGGTTGCGGCTCATGGTGATGGGAATGCCGTAGCCGCAGAAACACGCACCGGAATGTTTTGCCCCCACACCAGTCGAGCACCGCTACATACCCGCGGTGCTTTTTTAAATTTTGATAATCGAGTGCGGCGACTATGCGGGTTTCATTTTTTCGTTTCGTTATGACGTGCGCTTCACCCCCAAGTGCTCGACTGGTGTGGGGGTTGACAATATTCCGGTTTTTTTTTATATTAGCACTCGGACTAAGAGAGTGCTAAAGGGCTATGTCCAGTAATACAACTTCGACCGCCCGCCTAAATTTTTTGCGCCGCAGAGTCGGGGGTAAAAATTTGGGCGGGCAACGGAGTTTCCTCGATCAAACACGCCATGACATCAATACTCTCTAACTTCCGAACAACCATCAACTCGACCAAAAGTCGAAGTTGATATACTGGGTATGCTTGATCCACGCAAAGCGGCGTTACTCTACGCAATCATCCAAGAATACGCGCAAACGGCGGAACCGGTGGGTTCGGCCGTCATTGCGGCAAAATACCGTCTTGGCGTTTCCCCGGCCACGCTTCGCAGCGAGATGTATGTCCTTGAATCCGACGGTTATTTGGATAAGCCGCACACCTCTGCGGGTCGCGTGCCGACCGAGAAGGGGTACCGTTATTATGTGCGCCATCTCCGCCATGAGGATCGCACGACGCGCGGCGATGCGCGCAGCTTTGAGCTCGCTCTCCACGACCTGCGGCATCCCGAGGCGGTGAAGGGAATCGCGCGCGCGCTCGCCGAGATTGCGGGTGAAATGGTTGTCGTTGGTTTTGGGCGCGGCGAGGTGTACTGCAGCGGCATCGGTAAACTTTTTGGCAAGCCGGACATTATGCAGTCGCTCATGCTCGCGAGCATCGCCGCGGCGATTGACCGCCTGCCGGAAGAGCTGCACGAAGCGTTCCATGAAGTCACGGATTCCGTACACATCTTCATCGGCCGCGAGAACCCCATTGATCCGCACTGCTCGGCGCTCTTCACTCGCTACAGAATATCCGGCGGGTCGGGGGTGTTGGGCATCTTCGGGCCGATGCGGATGGATTACGATCGGAATTCCGCGCTTCTCATTCTCGCAAAAAAGATGCTTCAAGATTTTTAATATGACGGATAATGAAATGAAAGAAGAATTGAGCGTAGAGGAACGCCTCGCGGAGTGCGAGTTGCGGGCGGAGGAGTACCTCACCGGCTGGAAGCGCGCCAAGGCGGATTTGGAAAATGTTCGGAAAGATGAGGAGCGCATGCGGAACGAGTTCGCGCGTTTTGCGGCGGCGCCCGTCGTGCGCGATCTCCTCCCCGTCATTGATACCTTCCGCATCGCGCTCGCACACCTGCCGGAGAACGTGAAACAGGAACAGTGGGCCGTAGGACTCACGCTTCTTGATCGCCAGCTTGAAGAAGCGCTCCGCGCGCAGGGAGTGGAACGGATGGAGACGGTCGGAAAGCCGCTGGATCCCGAGTATGCGGAAGCGGTGGGGAGTGAAAAGGGCGATCCGAACGAGCCGGGGGTCGTGCTCCGCGAGGCGCAGACCGGTTACCTCCTGC
Source organism: Patescibacteria group bacterium (assembly GCA_038062475.1). Lineage (GTDB taxonomy): Bacteria > Patescibacteriota > Patescibacteriia > JBBTXB01 > JBBTXB01 > JBBTXB01. The sequence goes on along the minus strand of JBBTXB010000141.1, from coordinate 3,980 downwards.
ACGGAAAGGTTCTTCGCCCCGCAAAAGTCATAGTGAGTGAATGAAACACGAAACACGTAGCACGTAACATGAAACCTGAAGCATGATATTGATTTAACTCTTACTCTTACTTCGTAATATGCCAAAAATTATCGGAATAGACCTCGGAACATCTAATTCAGCCGCCAGTGTGCTGCAGGGAGACACGCCGGTTATTATTCCGGCGGCGGAAGGCACGACCCTCGGCGGGAAGGCGTTTCCTTCTTATGTGGCGTTCACGCGCGACGGAGCGCTTCTGGTCGGTGAACCGGCGCGACGGCAAGCTGTTTCCAATCCGGATCGCACTATCGCCGCGGCAAAGCGGAAGATGGGAACGGATCACACCTGGACGATTGATGGAAAGAGCTACACGCCGCAGCAAATTTCCGCCTTTATTTTGCAGAAGATCAAGCGGGACGCCGAAGCGTTTCTTGGCGAACCGGTTGCGAAAGCGGTGATCACCGTTCCCGCGTATTTCAGCGACGCCCAGCGCCAAGCGACGAAGGACGCCGGAGCGATCGCCGGGCTGGACGTCGTGCGCATCATCAACGAGCCCACAGCCGCTTCGCTTGCCTACGGCCTTGATAAGATGAAAGAGAAGGACCAGCAGGTGCTTGTGTTTGATTTGGGTGGCGGGACACTGGATGTGACGCTCATGAATTTCGGGGAAGGCGTGTTTGAGGTGATCGCCACCTCGGGCGATACCGAGCTCGGCGGCACGGACATGGATCGGACACTTGTTGATTACATAGCCGATGAGTTTAAGCGCGAGCAGGGGTTGGATTTGCGCGGCGACTCCATGGCGATGACGCGCGTCAAAGAAGCGGCCGAAAAGGCGAAGATTGAACTCTCCGGCACGCTGGAGACGGAGATTAATTTGCCGTTCGTCACCGCGGATGCTTCCGGACCGAAGCACTTGGTCATGCGGCTCACGCGGGCGAAGCTGGAAGAATTGGTGCGGCCGATTGTTGACCGGTGCCGCGGGCCGCTTGAGGCGGTGCTCCGCGACGCAAAGACCGCGCCTACCGACGTTGAGCGGATCATTCTTGTCGGAGGCCCGACACGCATGCCGATCGTCCAGACATTCGTTGAGGATTACATCGGGAAGAAGATTGAGCGCGGCATTGACCCGATGGAGTGCGTGGCGAAGGGAGCCGCAGTTCAGGGCGCGGTGCTCGGCGGTGAGGTGAAAGATGTCCTGCTTTTGGACGTGACGCCTCTTACGCTGGGGATTGAGACGCTGGGAGGCGTGGCTACTCCGCTCATCACCCGCAACACCACCATCCCGTCTTCCAAGTCGCAGATTTTTTCTACCGCCGCCGACAGTCAGACCTCCGTGGAAGTGCATGTGCTACAGGGGGAGCGGCAAATGGCGAAAGACAACCGTACGCTCGGGCGCTTTATTTTGGACGGGATTCCACCGGCTCCGCGCGGCGTGCCGCAGGTTGAAGTGATATTTGACATTGACGCAAACGGCATTCTCACGGTTACGGCCAAAGACAAGGCGAGCGGAAAATCCCAGAACGTGACTATTCGCGACTCCGGCGCGCTTTCCAAGGAAGATATTGAAAAAATGCGCGAAGATGCCCAGAAATTTGCCGAAGAGGATCGGAAGAATAAAGAAGCGGTGGAGACGCGCAATCAGGCGGATCAGGTGATCTACGCTACCGAAAAGATGCTTCGCGAATATGGAGACAAGGTGAGCGCGGAAGTTAAAAAGCCGGTTGAGGATAAATTGGAGGCGGTGAAGAAAGCGAAAGAGGAGAATGATGCGACGGCGTTGAAGCGCACCATGGATGAGCTCTCCGAAGTGGCTCAAAAAGTCGGCGCGGAAATGTACAAGGCGGCCGAGAAGCCAGCAGCCGGCAGTGACCAGCCGTCAGATAAGCCTTCCGAGGGGAAAGTCGTGGAAGCGGAGTTTGAGGAAAAAAGCGACAAAGGTAAAGAGTAGCAGCAGGCGCCAGTTGAAAGTTTTTGCTCACCCGGGAAAGGACTCGTTGATTTCGTAAAGGTTGTAGATCAGAAAACTCGCCCTTTCAGACGGTTCGTAAAAACTTCAACCCGGCGCAGATCGGTCGTCCTACCTACTACATACTACCTTCTACCTACTAACGTGATGTCCAAAGACTATTACAAAATTCTCGGCGTAGAGCGCTCGGCTTCGGAGGTGGAGATTAAGAAAGCGTTTCGCCGCCTCGCCATGGAGCACCATCCGGACAAGGGGGGAGATCAGGCAAAGTTCAAAGAGATGAACGAGGCCTATCAAGTGCTCTCTGACCAGGCAAAACGCGCGCAATACGACAAATACGGAACCACCTTTGATGGCACGGGTCCCGGCGCCGGAGGTGGTTTTTCCGGTTTTGATGGTTCCGGATTTGAGAATGTTGACCTTGGCAATTTGGGAGACATCTTCAGCGATTTTTTTGGAGGCGGAGGTCGGACGCGGACGAAGTCCCGCGCGCGAGCCGGACGCGACATTGAGATGGACGTTACGCTTGATTTTAAAGAAGCGGCGTTCGGTGTGGAAAAAGACATCCGCCTTTCCGGGCCGGTTACTTGCCGCACCTGCGGCGGGGGCGGGAGCGAACCGGGGTCGGGAGTCTCGACCTGCCGCACCTGCGGAGGTACGGGCGCGATGGCAGTCGTCCAGCGGACCGTATTTGGGGATTTTCGCGCGACGTCAACCTGTACCACCTGCAGCGGCGCCGGGAGTATAATAGAACGAGTATGCAAGGTCTGCGCCGGCACGGGTGCGGTGCGGGATACGCGGGAGCTCTCCGTAAAAATTCCTGCGGGCATCGCCGACGGCGATTCGTTGCGGGTTTCCGGAGCCGGAGAGGCGGGAACGCACGGCGGGGCATCGGGAGACCTCTATGTATCCGTGCGCGTGAAGCCGGATCCGCAGTGGCAACGCCGCGGCTATGATGTCGTAAGCCGCGCGGAAGTGAGCTTTGCGGATGCGGCGCTTGGTACGACAATGGAAGTGCAGACGCTGGACGGTTCGGTGAAGCTCAAGGTTCCCGCCGGTACGCAGTCGGGGACGCTGCTGCAGATTCGTGGGCATGGCATTGCCCACGGCGCGCGGGGCGAGCGGGGAGACCACCTTGTTGAGACAATCGTGCCGACGCCGAAGAAGCTTTCCCGCCGAGAGCGCGAACTTCTTGAGGAGCTTCTGAAGCGGCAGTGATGTATACCCCGTTAGAAGTCCTTGGCAGAAAAATCCGAAGAATTTTTCTGCATCCTGTCGATGTGGTTTGAGGCATAAGGGGTTCAGCATCAAAGTTTTTGGCATAGTGTTTGTGACAGACTTCTAACGGGGTATACTGGGAACATGTCTATCCTTGCGTTTCCCCTCAAAATTGATCTCGTCGCCGTGGCGAAACAGCTGAATCTGTCGGATCCAACATGGGACCTTTTTATCCTGTTGTTTTTTCTGATGGCGGTGTTTCTGTACGGATTTTCGCTCGGCCGCGACAGAATCATCGTAATTCTCGTTTCAATTTACATGGCGCTTGCGGTGGTGCGTTCACTCCCGTATCTGGATCAGTTCCGCGCCGAGGTGAATGTCGGCAAGGTGTTCGCCTTCCAGCTCACTACCTTTTTGGGACTCTTCGTCGTACTTTTTTTCGTCCTCTCCCGAAGCGCGCTCCTGCGCTCGCTGGGAGTGGGGGAGTACGGCAGTATCGTTCAAGTGATGCTGTTCAGCTTCCTGCAAGTTGGACTTTTGACCTCCGTCACGCTTTCATTCCTGCCCGCAACCGCGCTTTCGCATTTCGCGCCTCTTACGCGCCTCATATTTATAAGCGATATCGGTAAATTTGCATGGGTGATACTTCCTGTGGTTTCTCTGGGCTTGATTCACGCACCATCTCGGCACTCCCTTCGGTAGCCGAGAAAATCCGAAGCACGAAATCCGAAACCCCATCCCTCCGCCAGCTGGCGGAGCCAGTGCGCCCGACCAT
>JBBTXB010000140.1:0-2274 GCA_038062475.1 Patescibacteria group bacterium | reverse complement strand
CCAACAACGCCTCTGACCTCGGCGCATTTGGCACCGCCTTCCGCGACATCTACGCATCCAGTTCTTTGCGGGTCGGTTCCGGAGCGGCGTCTTCTACGATCTCTTCATCCGGCAACATCACTTTGACCGGTCATATCTTCCCGGGCTCCAACAACGCCTCTGACCTCGGCGCATTTGGCACCGCCTTCCGCGACATCTACGCATCCAACACCCTGCGCATCGGCTCATCTACCACCACCCTCACCCTTGACGGCAGAGACATCCAGTTCTCCGCCACCGCATCCATCCGCTCCACTCCCACCGACGTCGCTTCAAACGCCGCCTTGGTGGTGAACACATTCAACACCCTTTCAAACGCAGACCTCCTCCGACTCCTTTCCAATGGAACCACCCAATTTAGCGTGGGGCCGACGGGAAGCATCGCCGCCTCCGGCACTCTTTTCCTCGCCGGTACTGGCTCGTCTACCTTTGCCGGACCTATCAGGCCGAGCTCCAATAATGCTATTGACCTCGGAGGATTCGGGAGCGCCTGGAGAGACATCTACGCTTCGGGAACAATCCGCGCCGGCAGTTTTGATCTCACCTCTACCTCCGCCACCACAACCATTGCCGGCCACCTCGCGGTTCAAGGCAACACCCGCCTTGGAGACGCCACCACTGACTTGATTGACGTAACCGGTCGCTTCTCAACCTCGCTTCTGCCGAATCAAAACAACACTCTTGACTTTGGAGCGTACGGAAACGCCTGGCGCGATATTTATGCCTCCGGCACTCTGCGAGTCGGCTCCAGTGGTTCAAACGCCACCTCCACTTTTGCCGACGCCATCGCCGTGGATACCAGCGACTTCGTAGTCATTCCGGGAACGAATAGGGTAGGTTTTGGAACAGCAAATCCGACTTTGTCGCAGAGCGGGGGAGGACTGCACATTGTGAGCACCAACGGACAAATTCGACTGCAAAACAATACCAATAGCGGATGGGCATTTGCTGAGTATTATGACGAAAGTGCTGTCGGGCGGTTTATTCAAGGTTACCGGGATTCTGACAATAGTTTTCGTACCATGGCGGGGACTACTTTTGCATCAGGAAACGGATTCGTCTTAAATTCTTCCGGACACCTTTTTCCCTCTGTAGATAATTCTCTTGATTTCGGAATCTTTGGAAACGCATGGCGCGACATCTACGCCTCCGGCACTCTGCGTGTCGGCTCCACCGCCACTCTTAACTCTGATTCCCTCACCTTTACCACCGGCACCATTGCCTTCGGCGCCACCGGCACATTCCGCTCCACCCCCACGGACGTTGCTTCAAACGCGGCGCACGTCTTTAACACCACCGCTACGCTTTCAAACGCTCGTCTCCTGCGCCTCTTGAACAACGGCACCGAGTACTTCGCCGTTGACTCCGCCGGGAACGTGGCCGCTTCCGGTACTCTTTTTATCACCGGCACCGGTTCGTCCACCTTTGCCGGACCTATCAGGCCGAGTTCCAATAATGCTATTGACCTCGGAGGATTCGGGAGTGCATGGAGAGACATCAACGCTTCGGGGACGCTTCGCGTCGGCGATGGCACTCTCACAACTGCCGCTATTGGTATCACCACCGGAAACTCCGATCGCGCCATCAACTTCTCCGGTAGCGGCACCTTCCGCTCCACCCCCACGGACGTGGCCTCAAACGCCGCATACAGTTTCAAGACCTCCAACACCCTTTCAAACGCCTCGCTCCTGCGCCTCCTCTCCAACGACACCGATCAGTTCAGCGTGGGTCCGACGGGGAACGTGGCGGCTTCGGGAAGTATCTTTGCGCGCGGTTCCACAGCATCCTCCACCTTTAATCACGATATCGTTTTGGATAACGGGAGCCGGCAGATTATCAGTTTTGGTTTTGGGACTCGGAGCGCGCCACAGGATAATATCGCAAGCGGTTGGAAGACCTTGCTTCTCGACGGACCCGACCAGCGCGCCGGGCTTGGCGTTGATACCGATGAGTTATGGTTTGTGGTTGATAACACAGATGCCGTGGGTGAAGGGTTCGGTTTCTATCAACGCAACTCTGCAACAATTGGCTCAGGTACTTACACGGAACGTTTCTTCATTCAGGGGAACACCGGAAATGTTGCCGCTTCGGGAACAATTCTCTCGACAGGGCTCCTGCCCATCGGCAACAACAGCCGAGACATCGGCGCTTTCGCAAGCGCCTGGCGCGACATCTACGCCTCCAACACCCTGCGCATCGGCTCATCTACCACCACCCTCACCCTTGACGGCAGAG
>JBBTXB010000139.1:0-4854 GCA_038062475.1 Patescibacteria group bacterium | reverse complement strand
TACGACGTTACTGTGTATCCCAAAGACCAAATCATTCCGCGTAAAGAATTGCTCAAGAAGGTAAAGGGCGCGGATGCCATCCTTTCGCTCCTCACCGACCGTATTGACGCCGAGCTGTTGGATGCGGCCGGGAAACAACTAAAAATCGTCGGGAACTATGCCGTCGGTTTTGATAATATTGACCTCGCGGCAGCCAAGAAGCGCGGAGTGCTCGTCACTAACACCCCCGGGCCAGAAATTACGGAGTCTGTCGCCGAGCACACCTTTGCACTCATGATCGCGCTCGCGCGCCGCATCTGCGAGGCGGACCAGTTCACCCGCGCGGGGAAATACCATGGCTGGTCGCCGACCATGCTCCTCGGTACCGACCTTCATGGGAAAACATTGGGCATCGTGGGACTGGGACGGATCGGATTCGCCGTTGCCGAGCGCGCGGTGAAGGGCTTCCGCATGAAGGCGCTCTATCACGACCCAAATCGCAATGAAGATTTTGAAAAACAATACGGGGGAGAATATCGCGATCTCCCTGAACTTCTCCGCGAATCCGATGTGGTGACGCTCCACGTGCCGCTCCTCCCCGCAACGCGCCACCTCATTTCAAAAAAACAGCTGGCGCTCATGAAGCCGACGGCATTTCTCATAAACACCGCTCGCGGACCCATCATTGATGAGAAAGCACTCCTTGAGGCGCTCTATAAGAAAAAAATCGCCGGCGCTGGCATTGACGTATTTGAATGCGAACCATCCACTGACTGCGACCCCACCGATCACATGGAACTCAAAAAACTTTCAAACACAGTGCTCACGCCGCACACTGCTTCAGCTTCCATTGAGGCGCGGGGGGCCATGGCCCGCACCGCGGCGGAGAACATCATCGCCGCAATGGAGGGCCGCACACCGCCGAATGTGGCCAAATGAAACCCGCCTAAGTCCGCCTCGGGCGGACTTAGGCGGGTTTTTCATTGACAAATCCGCCAACTAAAGACAAGATTGGCGTACGAAAGCTCCTTACAAGGAGGGACATGGGCAAGCGCCAAGAGAAGGCATTTGCCGAGTATCAGTGTTTGGCTGGACTCGATGATGGCTGCTGCTTCGAAACCGATCTTCTCTCCGTTGATCTCCGGGGAGCTCTCCACCGACAAACCATTCCGAGCGGGCGGATTCTGGAGAAAGGTCCAACGTTCCGCCTCCCCTGCGATGCGGAATCCGTCGGTGCGTGCTATCCCGAAATGTCCAGGGAATTGGTGCTCGCCCCGGACTGGGGGAGCGCGTTCCGCGACCCGTTCGGAAAGCGTCCCACGACGGTCTTCTGTTACCCCATGGATCCGGCGACTCTTGCGCACTATCTGCATGACCCGCGCGCCATTGCCCGGAAGGCAGAGCAACATCTGCGAGAAACGCGGGTCGCGACGGAAAGCCAGTGGGGCGTAGAACTCCAGTTCTTCCTCGGAAAGAGGTGCGGCAAGGAGTGGACGGCTCCGGACTCGCATCGCTCCCGCGCCATGCGTACGCAAATCACCGAGACCCTTGAAAGAACGGGGATCGAGGTTGTTCGGCACCGCGAGGTGGTTCCCGGCCTCTGCGCATTCACTCTGCGCCACAAGCCGCTCCTCGCCGCGTGCGACCAACTCATGATCGCCAAGTACGTGATCACGCGAACTTGTGAGCGCGCGCGGTTGCGGGTGGAATTCTGCCCTACTGTGCCGTGGGTGCGCGATGCGACAGCGAGCATGCATATGCACGTCTCGCTCTGGAAACACGGACAACCGCTTTTTTACAATCGCGGGACAGCAGGATTTTCAGAGCTGGCAACGACATTCTTCAACGGAGTTCTTGAGAGAGCGCCATCACTCGCGGCAATCGTAGCGCCATCACTCGCGGCGGACTCTCTTCCCGGAGGGCCGACGATGGGCATCCGTACACCGCATGATCTCGGCGACCGAAATGCGCGACGGATTGCGATCTCTGTCCCCGACCCGTCGGCGAATCCATACCTTGCCTGCCCCGCCATCCTCATGGCGGGCCTAGCGGGCGAGAGTGACGGGACAACCATGGGCTACAGCGATCTGCATGCGCTGCTCTTCCGCGCCGACAAGCCGGCAGACAATCGCGCATTCATGCACGCAGGGGACGTCTTCAGCGAAGCGACTCTGCGCGCATACGCGAATCTCCTTCGCAACTCCGATTCCCCGTAACGCATAAACCCCTGACCGCGGTCAGGGGATTTTGTTTACCTGTCCCTGGGGATAAATATTTAGACTTATCTGAACTACTGATGATAAAATTGATACATGCAATCAAGGTGGTTCAATCTGAAAGGCGACGCGATCAGACTCCGTAAGCACGGCGTATCAATCGTAGCAATTGAAAAACGCCTGGGTATTCCCCGCTCGACATTGAGCGGATGGCTCCGCGGTATAACTATTTCTCAGAAGCACAGGGAACGGCTTCTCCAAAACAAACTACAGGCACTCGTGAAGGCACGCGAAAAAGCGGCGGCTTGGCACCGTACGCAAAAGGAACAGCGAATCGCGCAAGCACAACGAGAGGCAGAGAAGGTACTCGCCGCCTTGGATACAAATAATCCTACCACTGTAGAATTAGCATTAGCGCTTCTCTATCTCGGGGAGGGCGCCAAAAAATCCAATGAAACCGCACTGGGCAGTTCAGATCCGCTCATCTTAAAATTTTTTATCGCTGCCTTGAAAGGCGTTTACGGTATAAATACTCACCAGATACGATGCGAATTAAGCCTGCGTGCCGATCAAAATCAGCACGCAATAAAAAAATTCTGGGCAAAAGAGCTTGGATTATCACTCGATAAATTTAGATATGTTGCTATTGACAAAAGAACTGTTGGGACTAAAACTTATCCTTATTACAAAGGAGTGTGTCATGTACGTTGCGGGAACGTTGCTATTCAAAGAAAGTTAACCTTCCTCACGACACTATTTTGTAAGCAAGTAATAGACAAGTATTCGGGCACGTAGCTCAGTTGGTTAGAGCGTTTCGTTGACATCGAAAAGGTCCCCAGTTCGAGTCTGGGCGTGCCCACCACGGGCCCGTAGTTCACTTGGTAGAACGCCTCATTTGCAATGAGGAGGTACGCGGTTCGAATCCGCGCGGGTCCAAAATTGAAAGATGCTATAAAAACTCCGATTGGGTCGGAGTTTTTTGTATCCAAAACAAAAACCCTGACTGTGTGCCAGGGCGGTAGAAAATTCGTCTGCTCTAAATCTATTTTTAACGAAACTTGAACTTGATAATGGTTGCCAGAAGTTCGGCCGATCGAAAGCGGTGTCCGCACCGAAAGGAGGCGCATGACGTCCAGTGGATGGCCATAGAAAGTTCGCGACGATTAGGAGAATCTCCTCGCCGCAGAGCTTCCCGTCCGTATCGGCTGATGCGGAAGGAACCGATGTGGTAACCCAGTCCGTTTTCTCTTGTTCTGGGAATGAACTTGCGGTGTATCAACTTAAGACACACGCACGCCTCAATGACTCCGACTCCCGCAACTCGCCCCACCTTTCGATGCCACCGTCCGTCCTTGAGGAACCTCAAGAGCTTCGCGACTCTTCGATCCACGATGTTCTCCTTCCCGCGCTGGTGGCGGGACTAATTACGGGCTTCCGATTCGGCCGGTTTGTCGAGACGGTTTCCGAACTCGTCATAGACTCCGTAGCCGGAGCGGAAACCGCGCTCTCGCGCTTCTTCCTCAAGCTCCTCGCGAAGCCCGAGGGCGTCTTCGCGAGCATCCATGTTGAACGCGAAGAACTCCCGCTCCTCATCGCCGTCAGTGTGCCAACCGATGACCGCGAACTTTCCCGGATTCGCTTTGCGCAAAATGCGACTCATGGCTCCTCCTCTAAAAAGGTACGGCCGCAGAGTATCACGCCAACACCGATTTGCAAAGTCCTCCTCGACCGTTATAATGCCCCTGTTCATTACCTTCACTGGAGGCCTCATGGAACGAAAAATCGTCGGATTCGTCGGACCGATCGCGGTCGGCAAGGGCGCGGCAATCGAAGTCTTCACGGCGGCGGGCTATGTCGCCTACTCCCTCTCCGACCGTGTGCGAGAGGAAGCGCGCCGTCGCGTTGCTCTCGGCAAGCTTCGCGCAGACTATGATCGCCCCGATCTCCAGAACATCGGCAACGAGCTGCGCGCGACGGAAGGAGGCGCCACGCTCGCAAAGCGCACCTGGGCGCTCGTCCAAGGAGACGGAACGCTTCTCGTCGCGATTGACAGCATCAGGAACCCCGAAGAAATCCACTTTCTCCGCGCGCTTCCGGGCTGGAAGCTCCTCGTCGGCGTCACTGCCTCGCAGTGGCGACGCTACCAGAACATGATTGGCCGCGCACGAGCCACGGATCCTAAGAGATGGAAAGAATTCCTCGCCGTCGAGGAACGCGATCGCGGCGCGGGCGAGAGCGCGCTCGGCCAGCAGGTGGATGCATGTCTCGCGCTCGCCGACGTCCCCATTGAGAATGAGGGTACTCTCTTCCAATTCCAAGGCGCCATCCGCCAGCTCATGCACGAGCACGGTCTTTAGCCCCGCAGAGGGGCTTTTTTGTAACTGGCTTGAAATTTCCGAGTCCGCAGGATGATGAAAATTTCACTAGCAGTTACAATCCCGCCCCAAGTCAAACCACGGTTGTTCGTCTTTCTCTGTAGAAGCCGCAGGCGTATCGCGCACAGACTCTCTCGTAGCTGCGGCTTCTCTATGGACTTGGGGCTGGGATGTACTGTGTTACTTGAAAAAAGCATATCAAAAGAGTTAGGCTAAGCATTGCATGAATGTACCCAAACATATTGCTGTAATTCCTGACGGCAACAGGCGTTGGGCTCGGCAAC
>JBBTXB010000138.1:0-2419 GCA_038062475.1 Patescibacteria group bacterium | reverse complement strand
AGGTTTTATCTATAATGTACGCCCCGACTTGTCGGGGCTGTCTCTAACGGGATGAGGAAAATCCGAATATTTTTCATCGTCACTGCACTCGCGGCTTTGGCTGCAGGCATCGTGTTTCGAGATGGTATCCAGGACATTTATTCTCGCTTGGCGCAGGTGAAAGAAACGGCGGACCTTCTCATTGCGGAAATTCAGAAGGAGGTTCTCGCGCCTCCGCCGCTCCGAGCTCCGAAGGAATCTCGGAGCGCGTTTTTAACGCATGCGGGAACAGTTGCAGAGACAAACGCGCGTCGGCGGGAGAATGGCCTCTCGCCGCTTGCAGAGAATGCGAAGCTTAATGCCGCCGCGGCTGCAAAGGTGCAAGACATGTTTGAAAAGCAATATTTTGAGCATGTTTCACCTACGGGTAAGGATGCCGGAGATTTGGCGACAGAAGCGGGATATCAGTACATCCTTGTCGGCGAGAACCTCGCGCTTGGAAATTTTGAAAATGACCGCGCGCTTGTGGATGCGTGGATGGCGAGTCCCGGCCATCGCGAAAATATATTGAATAATCGCTACCAAGAGATTGGTGTCGCGGTGGCAAAGGGTATGTTTGAAGGAAAATCTACTTGGCTTGCGGTGCAGGAGTTCGGACTGCCGACATCCGCTTGCCTGCAGCCGGATGCGGCGCTTCGGGATAGAATAGATGCCAATAACGACCAGTTGGATCGCTGGCGAGAGGAGCTTGATGCTCGCCGCGCGGAACTTGACGCCATGCGTCCGAAGAGGGGCGAGGAGTATAATTGGAAACTTGAGGAATACAATTCACTTGTTGCTGCCTATAATGCACTCCTTGAAGAGACAAAGGGATTCATTGCGGAGTACAACGCTCAAGTGAAAGCCAGCAATGCGTGTGCTGCGGGCTAACCAGGGTAGGGGTTGACGCACTGTTGCGAACGCGCTATACATATTTCTTGTGTTCTTTAAAGGAGGCGGCGATGGCGGAAGATCGAGATCTCGCGACCATGACCTGCGATTACCCTCTGGGGCCCCTGGGGGAATATGTCGCCGAAGAGATCACCAAGCTCATCAAGCTTTTGCAAGAGCGCGGCCTTACTCCGCGTACGAACGACATTCTTGAGGGCGGGGTGAAGTTCGAAAACGACGTCTTCGCGATGCGCCCGGATACGATGGACTGTAGCTGCGGTGCGATTGAGGATCCTGAAACAGACCATCACAGCACCGGCTGCCCGATCCTCGCCCCCAATTTCCGATGCGGAAACCTCGTGATCGGTTGGGAAGGCAAGATTGGGATGGGGATGTCCACGAACCGGCGCGAGGTGAACGGGCATGAGTTCCGAGATGTCTTTGAACGGTGCCGGGAGTCTTTGGAGCAGTAACCGCGAAGCGCGAGGCGAGAGAGCGCCTCGCCTTTTTGTTTATAAAAAAGAGGCCTCATCAGAAAGAGGCCTCCGCGCAGCCGCGAACTACAGGCGGCTTACGATGCGAGCGAGATACGCGCCGAGGAGCTGCTGTGATTTTTTGGCGCGCGCGAGATTTTCTTCATGCGAATGGGCCTCGTGAGCCGTGTTGGTGACGAAGCACAATGCGAGTACACGCACCTCATCGTAGAGTGCGGCAATGCAGGCCTCGGGAAGAATGCTCATCCCTACGACACTCGCGCCGGTATTCTGGAGGATCGCCTTGTCGTACTTCCGACCCTCAAAGAACGGTCCGAGCACCATCGCATGCCCGCCTGTGCGAACATGCAAGTCTCCTCGTTCTTCAAAGGCGATGTTCCCGAGTTTCTCGTCCAGCGCGTCTTCCGGTGAGCAGAATTCACCGGCCCACAGCGGCATCTGCGGTGCGAACAGGGTTATGAAGCCGTCAGCAAATATGATGTCGCCGACTTGAACCTCACGCCTCAAGCTACCGACCGCACTCGTTAGAAGTAGCGTCTTCACGCCGAGCTGAAGGAGCATCTCGATCTGGAGACGCACCATGGTCGGGATAGCCGGATCATGAGGCGCCTCATTCAAGTGCACGCGGCCGCGCAGCGCAAGGACAGGCCCTCCGTTGAGTCGGCCGTAGACAACGCGACGGTTGTGCCCCCGGAGCGTCCCGAGCCGCTCAAATCCGGGAATATCTCCGAACGGGATTTCGGCGCTATCCTTGATATCCAAAACATCCCCCCAGCCGGTGCCGAGCACAAGGCCGATGGGGCTTTCGCCTACGGCTACGTTGAGCTTCTGCTGAATCGTCTCTGCGGCCTTTTTTGCAGCCGATTCCCGCTCTGCATTTCGTGTGACGGACATGATTTTTGCCTCCACGATGGAGTGTACGGGGAAGGCGCCAGGGCGTCAAAACATGGTTATGTCAGGGGGAGGCGTACCAATTTCATGGTTGATTTTTCACCGTGATTTTGAACATATCCACA
>JBBTXB010000137.1:0-2862 GCA_038062475.1 Patescibacteria group bacterium | reverse complement strand
ATTTTTTTAATGTCGGGCAAGGAGACGCGATACTAATCCGCACTCCGCACGGCGAGGATATTGTTATTGACGGAGGCCCTGATCGTACCGCGCTCGCGAAGCTCGGCAGCACGCTCCCGTTTTTTGATCGCGACATTGAACTTGCGGTTGTGACGCACCCTCACGCGGATCACTTGGCGGGTCTTTTGGAGATCGGCAAGCGATACGGACTGCGCGAGGTGTGGGAGAGCGGTTTTTTTGTAGGGAATGACTTAGAGGATGCCTGGAACGAGCAGCTGCGCGCACGCAGTATCGCCGCGCGCGTGGTCCGCGCCGGAGAAGTAGTTTCCCGCGACGGCGTCCGTTTGGAGGTGCTTGCTCCATTTCCCGAGAATGAAAGCAATAATCCCAATGATGCCTCGGTGGTGATTCGGCTCGTCTACGGCGAGACCGAAGTGTTGTTGACTGGCGACGTCACCGCCGCGGTGGAGGAGAAACTCCTTGCCGAGTGGGGGAATGGGCTTGACGCCGACATTTTGAAGGTCGGTCACCACGGCTCGCGCGACGGAAGCTCGCGGGAATTTCTTCGCGCGGTTTCTCCGGAGACGGCAGTTATTTCCGTCGGTGAGAATCGGTACGGTCATCCTGCATTCCGGACAATGAAGCATCTGGAAGAGGCGGGTGCGACAGTGTACCGCACCGATCGAGACGGCGATGTTGAATTCTGGAGCGACGGTAAACAGTTTTGGAAACGCTGAAATTTGATCCCGTTAGAAGCAACTTTCAGTTGTTGCTTAATTACAGCGAGAGCCGTGAGTCCCGTTAGAAGCCAAAGGTGACTCTCCTGTTAGCCGAGCGGATGCATGCGGAGCGCGCCTTCGGCTCACGCTTACAGATACAAGCAGCGCGGTTAGCTTCTAACGGGATGAGGCGCGCTCCGCGTGCAGCCGCGTCATTACACTGAACGCTCGGTTGGCTTCTAACGGGATTTGACTTTCATCGTTCTACATACTACCTTCTACCTACTACCTACTAATCATATGGAACGAACACTCATCATTATTAAACCGGACGCGCTTCAGCGGAATTTGCTGGGCGAAATCATTCATCGTTTTGAACGAAAGGGTCTTAAGGTTGTCGGCATGAAAATGATGCGCATTGATGATGCCAAAATTGTTGAACATTACGCGCATCACCAAGACAAACCATTTTTTGGCAACCTCAAGAAATTCATGCAGTCCGCTCCCGTCGTGATGATGGCGCTGGAGGGGCTGGAAGCCGTCTCCGCCGTGCGCCTCCTTGCGGGGCAGACAAAAGGACGCGAAGCGGACGCTGGCACGATTCGCGGCGACCTGTCCATGTCCCAGCAGGCGAACCTAGTGCACGCCTCCGATTCGCCGGAGAATGCCGAGGCGGAAATCAAGCGGTTTTTTTCTCCCGACGAACTGTTTGAATACGAGAAATTGGATTTGGCTTGGGTGTACGCCGAAGACGAACGCGGCGCATAGCGAACGGCACATGGCAAACCCCGTCCCGTCGCCCAGTGCGCCCGGCCGTAACTCCGCAGACAACAGCAGGCCGGAACCACGGGACGGGGCAGGTAGCGAATCGTCCCGATAGCCATCGGGACGATTTTTGTAATATCTGAATCAAGGGTGCCGCGCTGTTGACATAACCTTGTCCGTGCTGTTACAATGGCGCATTCTTTGTCAATTCTCACTGTGGAGGAAGGCATGACGGATGACAAGAGTGTGGCTGCTCGACTGAAGCGTTTCTCACTTCGGCAAATGGCCGAGTACTTGCGCAAGAGGATGCGCGGAGAGGCGGGGTCGGCGATTCTGGGTGCGCACGGCGAAAAGCCAATCGATTTCGTGAGGTGGGCCTACCACGAATACCCCCGACTCCGTCGGAAGATTGCCGTAGCAATCGCGCGCGTTCTTCAGGAAGAGCTGATGGCCAAGAAAGAGTTTGACGTCGTTTTTTGGCTGCTCGAGCTTGTCGCCGAGATTGCTCCGCGTTCCTGCGAGCCTGCAGTTCTGAATTGGGCGCTCGATAATGACGATCGTTTGAGGCAGCGACTTGAGGTGGGCTTCGGCATGGATGTAACGGTTCACTCGCAGGCGGTGAATGCCGGACTGTGTCTCCATCTCGAGCGTGAGCCGCGCTTTCGTAAACAGCTCGTACGCGATCTTGCCGCCGGGGAGAACCCGTTTATTGCCTACGCAGGGCTGACGCGCTTCCGGTCGAGGTTTGCCGCTGCCTATTTCCCGCAGCTTATCAAAGCGGCGATGCGGACGGAGCGAGCCGAATCAGAGTTGCGAAAGGCGCTTCTTCTGGTCGACAGCCGGTGGAAGCGCAGTCGCGCGCTCGATCGCATTGCGCAAGTCGTGCGGGCAATGGAGACGGAGTGCCAAGAACTCTTTACAAGAGCGTCAGCCCGGCCAGAGCGTTTGCGCCGCTCATGGGAGGCATCCCTGCGCACCTCCGGTTAGTACCTCCTGTCGCACGCGCCCTCAAGATGGGGGCGCATTTTTGTTGAGCCGCGGCGAGGGTGGGATTGATTAATTTCTGCGCATCTGCTATGGTAACGCGGCTCCTTTTTAACGGAGCGGGAGGAAATCATGCGTCCGAAAGTTCTGTTGTTCGTGTCTCGGTTGATTCCGGCTCTCAGTTTCGGGGCGCTGGTGGTCGGCGCGGATGTCTTTCGAGGATGGCTCTGGGCCGAGACAGGCGCAGAGCCGAAGGTAGGGTCGTTGACCATTTCAACGGTTGCGGGCTCGCCCGCCGCGATCGAGCGGCTGCCTGTCAAAAACTCCTGCGATTTGCCGTCGGGCGATGCGGAGGAGCTCGCGGACGAGACGTACTATTGCTGCCCAACAACGT
>JBBTXB010000136.1:6443-8317 GCA_038062475.1 Patescibacteria group bacterium | reverse complement strand
CAGAGGCGGACATTTTAACTTCCCGCAAAGCGGACATTACTACTTCCGTATGACAGGCTCGGACGGATGACCGTCATTCTCCTAAATCGCGGCAAATTGATTATTTTACCATGCCGACTCTCATTGACACTGGCGGCGTGATTGGTAAGATGAGCCTTGCGAAAGGAGCAGTCGTGAAAAAGTCATTGCCCAAGAGAGCGCGGAAAATGATGCCTCACACCGAGACTGCGCTGCGTGCAGAGCTAGCAACCATACACAAGGTTCACAAAGCACTGGCAGCCCACGTGTTGGAGCTTCAGAAACAGGTTCGCGAGCAGGCAGAAGAAATCCGACGCCTGTCTCAAAGAGAATCGCAATCATGGGTTCCTCCGCGCCACAATTCTGCTGAACTGGAACAGACCCAAGCAAGGCTAAGCTCCGTTGAAAGACAGTTGGCCGAAGAGACGCGGCGGCGCGAACGACTGGAGCGCGACGCACAGCGGCGCCGCCGTGAGCAGGCGCTTGCCGCGCGCACACGATAGTATCCGTAGCACTACACTAAACGAAAAACCCGCCATCCACCGCAAAGCGGGGTCCCGCTACGCGGGATCGGCGGATTCCACGGCCCCGAAACTGTCGGGGCTGTTTTTTATTGTTTTATCGTGCCAAATTGACATTGGTACCTTATTTTGCTAGGGTGGCTGGTCTGGTAATAGTGCCAGAGAAAAGGGAAAAGGACCTTGAAAACAGTCATTTTCGCAGTGTTCGCAGCAGTGCTCATCGCCGGATGTACGCCCAAGGGAGACGATGGCGGTCTTTGCGGGGTGGAATGCCCGGAAGGGCCAGAAGGCCCGCAAGGAGATGTCGGCCTCGCCGGCCTGCCCAGACCAAGGGGAGAAGTTGGGTCGATGGGTACTGCGGGTATGGATGGGATGGACGGCGCTCCGGGCATGGATGGATTGCCCGGCGCAGAAGGACCCGAGGGTCCGATGGGGAAAGAAGGACCCATGGGACCAGAGGGTACTGCCGGTATGAGCGGACCGACCGGTAGCACCGGCCCCGCTGGTCCGGAAGGATCTCCGGGACCTCCCGGAGAGATGTGCAGCTTTGAAGATGACAGCGACAGCGACGGCGCCTACGACTGGGTTGAAATTCTCGCAAGCACGGATCCGACGCTCGGAAGCGACTACCCCGCCGATCTAAACGGGGATGGCATCTACGATGTCTTCGTCGGGCCGGAGGGTCCGATGGGTGCGACAGGGCCGGAAGGACCAGTTGGCCCAATGGGACCAATCGGCGAAACGGGACCGTCAGGGCCGCCCGGACCGCAAGGTCCAGAGGGACTTGCAGGTCCGACGGGACCAGCGGGACCGGAAGGCCCCCAAGGCCCACCCGGCGAACCCGCGCCTCTCGCGTGCCCTGCAGGCATGACGGAAATCTGGGTCGGTACTGCTCTCGCCTACTGCTTTGACATCCCGGCACTTCCCGAAATAAACTGGGTGGAGTGTCGTGTCCATTGCGGATCACTCGGCGCAGAGCTCGTTTCACTCACCGACCTGCCTCTCGTCTGCGCATTCGATCCATCAATTTTCGGAATAGATGTTGCGAGATATTGGATCGTGGAATCCGGAAATGGCAACCCTTACCAGCCGAATCGGCTCTGGACTGCCGTAGATCGCGATAGCGGACACCTTTTAACCTACGTTCATTATCTGTGCGATTTCGTCAATGCCTACGGCAGTGGGATACCTTACTACTGGGCATGGATTAATGAACCTGGACTGAATCGTGTCTACTGGAGTAATTGGTGGGGACAATGGTTTGAGGACAGTTACGCAATCGCCTCGAACTCGGCCTGGGACACCACCCGGACAGGCACCGTCATGTCGGCATGG
>JBBTXB010000136.1:0-6433 GCA_038062475.1 Patescibacteria group bacterium | reverse complement strand
CAAAGACCTGCCCGGAGTCGTGGAGGGCAAACAGGTGAACGACACCGAGCCGCAGGAAATCGGATACGGAACCACCATCGGCAACAAAAAAGCCATCAAGGTCATCCCGACGGCGGACGTGACGGCGGACAACGTGACCCTGCGGCTCCGAAAAGAAGGGGCGCGGACCGACAACCTGCTGTGCGAGTTGCAGACCGACTCCGGCGGCAACCCTTCGGGGACGGTACTGGCCACGGCCACCTTCCCGGCGGCCGACATCACCGGAAGCTTGACGAACATCAACAAGGTTTTCGACGAACCAGTGGCCTTGTCGGAGGGCGTGACGTACTGGCTGGTGCTACGCGCGACCGGAACGCCGAACACTGCCAACTACTACCAGACTACCTACCAAGCGGACAGCGCCGACAACCGGGCGACGGGTGCCGACAGCACCACCTGGAACGTGGTCACCGCAAAAATGAGCTTCGCCCTCTACTGGGAGTCCTTTTCAACTTCTCGCTGTATGTGCGGAACGGAACCACGGTAAACGAAAAACCCGCCCAACGGCGGATTCCACGGCCCCGATACCTAATCGGGGCTGTTTTTAAAATAAGCGACCTGACAGCTATTGCTTTTTTGATTCTGGAACGATCGGAAGATCGGTACCCAACGCCTTTTTCAAAATAATATATCTTATAATTTCTCGGGCAAGCTCTCTTTTGACTCTTGGATGCCGTGGAATCTGCGTTTTTAACCCTGTGTTGATTTGGAGGACATCGGTGTGGTTACTCGCCTCTTTAAGAGTCAATCCAAGTTTTTCGGCTGTTTTTCTCAGAAGTTTTGATGGCACTTCTGATGTCGGCCATAATCTCATGCTGGTTTGAACACCAACTCTCTTGGAACGCGCTCGCCAGATTTCTTCATTTCTTCAATCACCGCCTGGGGTGGCGAGTAGCTATGAATATACGGAAAGTAGTCCGCGGGAATCTGGAAGTAATCATAAACCGCGTAATTGACCATTTTGTATAATTCGTCAAAAGAGTCACCCTGTGTAAAACATCCGGGAATATTCGAGACAATCGCAATATAACCACCATCCTCTGATGGGGTCATTTGCACCTCTAACTTTTCCGGAAGTCTCCCCCTATAAGCCCAGAGAGCTTCGGGATCAAGATTTTTTCTAGAAAAAGAGAACATGATTAGATAAGTTTGACAGATGAAAGACTGTACTTGTTTTACACTAAACTATCAATAGATACAGAGAGACCGTTCCAAAACTGGCAAATTTTGATTCGACGCGGCTCACCACAGGCATTCCCTGAGCCTGTCGAAGGGCTAAAATTTGGCTAATCATCGTTAGGCCTTCGACAAGCTCAGTCCATAACGATGAAGTTTTCAACGGTCTCACAGAAATGCCCTATTTCTTGTCTCTATGATACCAGGAATATGAACAAATTACTCAATCTCCGCCGATGAAATCGTGGGGCCGGATTTGCCACTGCGGTGTTTGCGGGCGACTTTGAGGCGGGCGAGTTCGCGGGCGAGACCGGCGGATGCCTCGGCAAAATCAACTTCGCTGGCGTTCCGTTTCTCTTCCACCAGTTTCCGCGCGCGTTCTTGCGCCGCGGCAATCGCTTCCACATCCAACTCTTCTGCACGGTCGGCTGTGTCCGCGAGGACGACAACGCGATTCCCGGGCTGAACTTCAATAAAACCGCCCGAGACGGCCATATACGTCTCTTCCCCACCCTTCCGCACCGTAAGCGCGCCCGGAATCAAAACGCCCACGAGAGGGATGTGATTTGGCAAAACTGTAATTTCGCCCTCCTTGGTAGGGAGAGTTACTTGGTCAATTTTATCGCGATACACCACGCGTTCAGGAGTGGTAATTTCAAAGTTTATTTTTGCAGACATATTATATTCTACGTTCTACGTACTACCTACTACGTTCTAACTTTTGACTTCATCTATTGACCCTTTCATGTAAAAGGATTGCTCCGGCACGTCGTCGTGTTTGCCGTCCAGAATCTCTTTGAAACCGCGAACGGTGTCCGCAAGCGACACATACTTTCCTGATGCGCCGGTGAATGCCTCCGCAACGAAGAACGGCTGGGACAGGAACTTCTGAATCTTCCGCGCGCGGGAGACGGTCAGCCGATCGTCCGGGGACAATTCCTCCATTCCAAGAATGGCGATAATATCCTGCAAATCCTTGTAGCGCTGCAAAATCCGCTGCACGCCGCGGGCAACTGCATAGTGCTCCTCCCCCACCACCTGCGGATCCAAAATCGTGGAGGTGGAATCCAGCGGGTCCACTGCCGGATAAATACCGAGTTCCGCGAGCGAGCGCGAAAGCACGACGGTGGAGTCCAGGTGTCCGAAGGTGGTCGCCGGAGCGGGGTCAGTAAGGTCGTCCGCAGGGACGTAGACGGCTTGCACGGAGGTGATGGAGCCATTCTTCGTTGAAGTGATGCGCTCCTGCAGCTCACCCATCTCTGTCGCAAGCGTCGGCTGGTAACCCACCGCTGACGGAATGCGGCCAAGGAGTGCGGAAACTTCCGAACCCGCCTGTACGAATCGGAAAATGTTATCAACGAAAAGCAGCACGTCCTGGTTCTCCTCATCGCGGAAATATTCGGCCATGGTGAGGCCGGTTAGCGCCACGCGCGCGCGGGCACCCGGCGGCTCATTCATCTGGCCGAAGACCAGCGCGGTTTTATCAATAACGCCGGACTCTTTCATTTCAAGCCACAGCTGATTCCCTTCGCGCGTGCGCTCTCCCACACCGGCGAATACGGAGAATCCGCCGTGTTCCGTGGCGATGTTCCTAATAAGCTCCATGACGATAACTGTCTTCCCTACCCCCGCGCCGCCGAAAAGCCCCACCTTTCCGCCTTTTATGAAGGGGCAGATGAGGTCAATGACTTTGATGCCGGTTTCAAACACTTCTGTTTTCGTGGACTGCTCGGAGAATGGCGGCGCCTTGCGGTGGATTGGATAGCGCTTCCCCGCCTTCAGCTCCTTGCCCCCGTCAATCGGCGCTCCGATCACGTTAAACATGCGGCCGAGAGTTTCCTTGCCCACCGGAACGGAGATCGGCGCACCTGTGTCTTCCACGGCTAGCCCGCGCTGGAGTCCGTCAGTGGATGACATGGAAATGCAGCGGACAGCGCCTCCGCCGATCTGTTGGGTGACTTCAAGCACCACCCGCCCTTCGACTACGCTCAAAGCGTTCCCGATTGCCGGAGGATTATTTTCAAAACGAACGTCAACGACAGGGCCGACGACCTGTACGACCGTGCCGACAGAGGTTGTAGTTTGCTTTTTTTCAGCTACCATAGAGAGTGTTCCTTGGAGGCGTAATGCCAACGAGAATTAGGGTGAAATACGCGTGTTTAGACTGCAAACGCGAATTTGAGCAGGAAGTTACGGGAACTGGCGCAAGCTCTCCGGAGATGTTCAGGCGCGCGCTCTAGAAGCACTGCGCTCACTGTGGGAATAAAAACATTCGCCGAATCGCGAGCGACCCCGTTCCCGAGGAAGATGCATGAGCTGAAAAGCCCATGCTTTTTTTGTTACTCGTTCACTAACTATTTACTTTGAATCACGAAACCGCCAAAATTTTATTCCCTGAGCTTGTCGAAGGGTAAAATTTTTTCTTAACTGCGCCGGTCATGCCTTCGACATGCTCAGGCAATAACCGCGTTTCGTGATTCAAAGTATTTGCCAACTACGCCAGTGCCGCCTTCCCCGCCGAGATTTCCGCTATCTCCTGCGTGATCGCCGCCTGACGCGCTTGGTTATAGGTGAACGTCAGATCGTCAATCATTTCTCCGGCAGAGTCCGTGGCGTTTCGCATGGCAAGCATCCTCGCGGACTGTTCAGAGGCGCTGGACTCCAGAACCGCCTGATACACCTGTGTTTCAACAAGCCGCGGAAGCATCATGTGCAGCACGGCGAAGGGCGAAGGTTCAAAAATATACTCGCCTCCGACGGCAAGGCGCTCCGTTTGGGGCCGCGCTACCTTTTCGCTCTGGCCGAGTTCGTTCCCCGCTGCAATCTCCTCGGCTGCGCCAAGACCCGGAATGCGAACGAGAGGCAAAAGCTGCCTCACCTTCGGAGCTTGCCGCAGGGAAGAGATGAAGTCGGTGTATGCGAGCACTACTTTGTCATATTTCCGGTTCAAAAACTCCTGCATGGCGAGCGTCGCCACCGGCCGAACGTCCACAATCGTCGGGAGGGCGGCGAGTCCGTTCCATGAAGCGACGATGGGCAAGCCGAGGCGCGAAAGCGCATCCTGCCCCCGCTTCCCTACCGTAACAAAGTCAATCCCGTTAGAGGCAGATCGCCCCATCCCGTTAGAAGTCGCGCCCGCGCTTGCGCGCCCGTAAGGGCCTGCGGGCGGGTTACTTCTAACGGGACCCAAGGCGGTCGTAGTCCGCCCGAGGCGGACAGGGCGGCCTCTAACGGGATCAATCGGAACTTCTTTTTCCGCGCGCGCGTAATCAGTCACCTTTTTGAGCATCTGTGCATTGAATCCGCCGCACAGGCCTCGATCGGAGGTGACAAGCACCACAAGAATGCGGCTGATAGTCTTTCGCTCCTCAAGAAGCGGATGGAGCCCTGACTGTGCCGTTCCCCCCAGCGCGCGAATCGTCTCCCATGCGAGCGACGAATACGGCCGGCTTGCGAGCACGCCAGCGACCGCCTTGCGCATTTTTGCGGCAGCAACAAGCTCCATCGCCTTCGTGATTTTTCGCGTGTTGCCGACGGATTTGATGCGGCGGCGGATGATGCGGGTAGAAACAGCCATATGAGGTCATGAAACATGGAACATGAAGCATGGAGCACACACCTTGAATGAATGCCCCATGTTACGTGTTACATGTTTTGTGTTGCAGGTTTCATGCTTTATGCTTCAGGTTGTTGTATTCAGTGATTGCCGACTGTAGTTTCTCTTCCACTTCTGCAGACAATTCCTTCTTTTCTCTAATCGCTTCAGGCACATCTTGCCGCGCGGTGCGCAGATATTCGTGGAATCCTTTTTCCCAGTCGCGTACTTTTTCCACGGAAACTTCGTCCATGTAGCCGTTTGTTACGGCGTAGATGATTGCCACCTGGTGCGCGACCGGCATCGGTTCGTATTGCCCCTGTTTCAGAATTTCCACGGTGCGCTTTCCGCGTTCAAGCTGCTTGCGGGTGGCAGGGTCAAGCTCTGTTGCGAACTGCGCGAACGCTTCCAGCTCGCGGAATTGCGCAAGATCAAGCCGAATGCGGCCGGCAACTTTTTTCATCGCCTTAATCTGCGCAGCGCCGCCCACGCGGGACACGGAAAGCCCGACGTTCACCGCCGGCCGGATGCCGCGGTAGAAAAGATCGGTTTCAAGATAAATCTGCCCGTCGGTGATGGAGATGACGTTCGTCGGAATGTACGCGGAAACGTCTCCGCCCTGCGTTTCAATAATCGGAAGCGCGGTCAATGATCCCCCCCCTTCTTCCTTGCTCATCCTCGCCGCGCGTTCAAGAAGGCGCGAGTGGAGATAAAAGATGTCCCCAGGGTACGCCTCGCGGCCCGGCGGACGCTTCAAGAGCAAGCTGACTTCGCGGTACGCCCAGGCGTGCTTGGAGAGGTCATCGTATACAACGAGCGCGTCTTTCCCTTTGCTCATGAAGTACTCACCAATCGCGCAACCGGCATACGGGGCGATGTACTGAACCGATGCCGGGGACGAAGCTCCTGCGACCACAACGATCGTGTGCTCCATCGCTCCGGCTTCTTCCAACTTGGCGACAATGCGCGCGACTTTTGACTCCTTCTGCCCGATGGCGACATAGATGCAGACGACGCCGGAATCCTTCTGATTCACAATCGTATCTATGGCAATCGCCGTCTTTCCGGTCTGGCGGTCTCCAATAATGAGCTCGCGTTGGCCGCGGCCGATCGGGATCATGGAGTCAATCGCTTTGATGCCTGTCTGGAGCGGGGTCCCCACCGGCTCACGGGCAAGAACTCCCGGAGCGACTTTCTCCGCAGGGAAAAATTCTTTCGTTTTCGGAGCCGGTTTCCCGTCCAGCGGCCGCCCCAGTGGGTCAATCACCCGACCGACCAATTCATCGCCTACGGGTACGGAGAGGACGCGCTTGGTGCGCTTTACCGTATCCCCTTCCCTAATGTGCCGGTACTCGCCCAGAAGCATTGCGCCTACTGTCTCTTCTTCCAAGTTAAGCGCAACCCCGAATGTTCCGCCGGGAAATTCCAACATCTCGGCCGAAAGGCATTTGGAAAGTCCGGTCATGCGGGCGATGCCGTCACCAATTTCAATGACGGTTCCGATCTCCTCCTCGCCGATTTCCGGCTGGAACTCTGCGAGATGCTTTTTAATGGTTTCTACGAGTTGAGACATACCCAGTATATCAACTTCGACTTTTGGTCGAGTTGATGATTGTTCGAGAG
>JBBTXB010000135.1:0-1122 GCA_038062475.1 Patescibacteria group bacterium | reverse complement strand
TAACAATCCGCCTCTGGCGGATATTGCTGGTTTACAATGCCGTTCCGAGCGTCTAATATAGACAAACTGGGCTGAAGCGAATTGCTTCGCGGGAGCGGGAACAACATTGAATTATTCCTGCGGCGGAGAGGTGGCCGATCCCGTCCCGCGAACGGGATGCCGTTATGCGGCACGTACGGGACCCCGTTCGCGGGGGCGTGTCCGGGCGCAACATTAAATTTATACATATTGCGGAGAGGTGGCCGATCCCGCGTCCGCCCCGCTTCGCGGGACTGCGGGACCCCGCTTCGCGGGGGTGGCAATCGTAAGGATATGTTTATCGTGTATATTCTAAAAAGTGTCAAAACAAATAAATACTATACAGGGCAAACACGAGATGTCGGGGAACGTCTTCTGCGGCACAATGCTGGCAAGGTAACATCGACTAAAAAATATTTGCCATGGACATTAGTCCATACAGAGAGCTGCTCCACGAGAACTGAAGCACGCCGACGTGAACTTGAAATTAAACAATATAAAGGTGGTATACTCTTCAAACGATTACTTGGACTTTGGAAAGAAGATAAATAATTAATGGAGGAGTGGTTAATTCTCGACAGAGCGGAGAGGTGGCCGATCCCGTCCCGCGAACGGGATGCCGTTATGCGGCACGTACGGGACCCCGTTCGCGGGGGCGTGTCCGGGCGCAACATTAAATTTATACATATTGCGGAGAGGTGGCCGAGCGGCTGAAGGCGGCACCGTGCTAAGGTGTTAGGGGCGCAAGTCCCTCGTGAGTTCGAATCTCACCCTCTCCGCAATGTGTATAAAAAGTGCGCACGGGGTTTTCGGCAAGTCCCGTTAGAAGCCACAAGGAACGTGTTCGGTTTACTCAAGCGGTACGCGCGGAGCGCGCCTTTGGCTCTCCCGACTCGCGGACACAAGCAGTCGCGGTTAGCTTCTAACGGGACAAGTCCCGTTAGAAGCCACAAGGAACGTGTTCGGTTTACTCAAGCGGTACGCGCGGAGCGCGCCTTTGGCTCTCCCGACTCGCGGACACAAGCAGTCGCGGTTAGCTTCTAACGGGACAAGTCCCGTTAGAAGCCACAAGGAACGTGTTCGGTTTACTCAAGCGGTACGCGC
>JBBTXB010000134.1:0-2490 GCA_038062475.1 Patescibacteria group bacterium | reverse complement strand
GCATGGTCTTGCGACCGTCCCGATAGCTATCGGGATGCGTCTCGCACAGATGGTGGGCGAGGAGGGATTTGAACCCTCACAGGGTTGCCCCTACAGCGCCCTGAACGCTGCGTGTCTGCCAATTTCACCACTCGCCCTTCATTTGTGTGTAACGGCCCATTCCGCCACCGCGGCTTATATCTTCTCTACTGTTTCCAAACGCGTTTCGTTTTGCGATACCATTCTGTGACCTGTGCGAATCGGCTTGCCGGATTCGTAATGCGCTGGAGGTTGACCCCGCGAATTTTTGACGAGACAAGATACGAGTAATGCGGATTCGCGAGGAAAATCGCCGGAATGTTTTCAGCAACGATACTCTGGAATGTTTTGTACCGATCGGCGCGAACCTCCGTTGTCGTTGCTGATCGCGCTTCTTCCAAAAGACGGTCGGCGTCGCGATTCCGGAAACCAGAAAGATTCAGCCCCGGATCATCCGCTTGCGACGAGTGCCAGAAGGGGTACGGGTCAGGGTCGCCGCCCACGATGACGCCGTAGAGGAGCGCGTCAAAGGAGCGCGGTTTCAAGATTTCCCCTCTTATCTCTCCCGCAGGGACGACGCGAAGCTCGGTTTTCACTCCCACGTCTTCCCACATGGTCGCGACGAGTTCCGCTGCGGAAATATATTCCGGACGGTCGGCCGTGGCGAGAGAAATTTCAAGGGTTTGGTCGCCCTTTTTTCTGCCATCACTGTCGCTTCCGAGCTTCCACCCCTCCGCATCCAGAAGTTCCCGAGCGCGCCCCGGATCAAACACCGGTTCGGGCAGATTTTGATCATACCCGAGCTCTCCCGGGAGAATGGGGCCATGAATGACCGCTTCCGAGTCCAGCGCGTCGGTCGCAAGCGAATACTTGTCCGTCGCCGAGAGGAGCGCTTGCCGCACGCGTTTTGCCTGAAGCGAATCGTTTCGAAGGTTCAGGAATATCGCCGTAATTTGCGGAAGACTGACTTGGTGAACGGTGATTCCGCGCAATTTTGCCACGCTGTCGCGGAGCGGGTTCGGCAGGAAACTTGCGCCGGTAACGGCACGGCTGCGAACGGCGGAGGCGACGCCTTCCCAGTCCGGAAAGAGTCGGAAGGTGATTTTTTCAAGATACGCTTTTTGTCCGTAGTACGTTTCGTTCCTGACCAGAGTATAGGAGTGCATTGTACCGCGTTTGTCCCGCAGAAACGACTGGAACCTGAACGGTCCCGAACCAACTGGTTTCAAGTTGTACTCGGCAAGGGCAAGACTCGCCGGTGGAATATCCCGCCACAGGTGAGCGGGGAGAATCCCCACCGTTAAAAGCGTTGGGAATGGCGCGAACGGCTCCTTGAGCGTCAAGGTGAGGGTTCGATCGTCAACTTTTGAGGCGACGACACTCGCAAAGCTTTTACGCAGGGGACTTCGGATTTCCGGGTCTTGAATCAATTGGATGGTAAAAAGGACGTCTTCCGCGGTAAGCGGCGTTCCGTCGTGAAAGCGGATATTCTCGCGCAGGTGAACCGTGTAGGTGAGTCCGTCGGAAGTTACGCTAAAGTCATTTGCGACATCCGGCACGAGTTCGCCACGTTCATTTGTTGCGAACAGTCCGGAATATACTAATCGAACCAAGTCCAAATCCGTGTCGTTCTGGGCAAGAACCGGGTTTACGGTGCGGGCGGTTCCCTTGGCGCCTTCAACGTACTCGCCGCCGAAATCAGGCACGAGGACTGAATGGCTGGCGACGAAGGCAGACACAGCGCCCGTGCCTGCGAGCGCGGCAACGGCCGCGAGAATGAGAACGGCCTTCTTCTCACTCCCGGAGAGTACATGCGCGATGTACTTCCATTGCTTGAGGTTGGGGAGCCGCGTGTCCCGCAAGGATCGGACGAGGCGTTTGTCTGCGTGCCTCACGCGTCCCTGAATCCGGCGATGCTTCCAGCGAGAGAGCGTTGCGCTCAAGTTTGCGAAGAGCGTTTTGAAACGCGACATGAGAGTTTGTGTCTGCTCCCGATAATTATCGGGATGGACGCTTTACGAGAGCACCAAGAAGAGCGCCAGTCCAAAAAAAAGTATTGCGAGAACAATGGTCGCGAAGAACAGGCCGCGCTCAATGCCGCGGCGGGTCCGGAAGAGGCTTCCTTCGCCGCCGAATGTGACCGACAGCCCCGTACCGCGCGCCTGCAACAATATGCTTCCGATGAGAAGTGTTGTGAGGATGACTTGGACGATGCCAAGAATATTTTTCAGACCACCCATACCCAGTATATCAACTTCGACTTTTGGTCGAGTTGATGATGGTTCTAAACTTAGAGAGTAAGGCTGTCATGGCGTGTTTGGTCGAGGAAACTCCGTTGTCGAGTACTCATCCGATGAGCGCTCGACAGTCGAAGTTGTATTACTGGGCGTAAGGTTTATTACCTTATCACGGGACTCAAGGGATGTCAAACCCACTGTAAAATCCGAAATCCGAATATCGAAATCCGAAACA
>JBBTXB010000133.1:0-2596 GCA_038062475.1 Patescibacteria group bacterium | reverse complement strand
GCTGCAACAGCTTGATTGCCAAAGGTGTTTTTTGGTGCATGACAAACATGGGTTAGCATTTTCATTACGCGGCCAACAATTAAAATATATTTTACTTGACAATTTTTTTACCCACTATAAATTCAGAGCACCTGACCTCGAAACCAAACTTTCCCTCCCCATATTATATCTGGCATCATAAAAACCATTAAACATCATTGAGCTATAAAGTCACGTTCAGCGTAATGCCAAGTTGTGGCTGCCAAGTTCTCAGGATTTTGCGAAGATACTCTATTTTGAAATAGAGACGTATTTATTCCCCATTGCGAGGAGTCTTCATGCCACAACTTCATTTACCGTTGTTCCCGCAGGGCGTTACTCAAATCAGCGGCAATTTGTCGTTTTTGCGGGAAGGCGAGCGGATCACTTACTACCACTATGGGCTGCCGGTGTTTACCCATCCTGAAAGTGATCTGGCTACATTCAGGATGGTAACCAGCCAATTCTGCGTCAACGGACACGTTACGCAAGCGGAGCTCTCTCGCGTGTTCGGTGTCCCGCTCGTGACGGTCAAGCGAGCGATCAAACGCTTTCGCGATGAGGGCACACAAGGATTTTACGCCAAGAAAAAAACGCGCGGCGCGGCGGTATTGACTGAGCCAGTGTTAGTTGAAGCGCAACGCCTGCTGGACGATGGAAAGAACATCAAAGAAGTCGCCGCGCAACTGGAATTGAAAAGCGACACGCTCGGCAAAGCTGTCCGGGCGGGGCGGCTACATGAGTTCAAAAAAAAGCCCTGATTGCTGAAGCAAGCAGCAAAAGCGAGCGTGGCGCACTTGATGCGGTCGCCCCGATGGGGGTTGCGACGCACCATGTCGAAGCCCGGTTGGCGGCAAGCGTGGGCGCGTTGGGAGCGGTCTCGCCGCAGTTCGAGGCCGCTCTGGATGTCCCGCATGGCGGGGTGCTGTGCGCTTTGCCGGCGCTGCTTGCGATGGGACTGCTCGAAGGCGCGGAAAAACATCTCACGTTTCAAGAGGGCTATTACGCGCTGGACAGCTTGTTGATACTGCTCGCCTTCATGACGTTATGTCGCATGGAAACCGTTGAAGAACTACGCGGTCACGCACCCGGAGAATGGGGCAGGCTGCTGGGGCTGGATCGGGCGCCGGAAGTCCGCACGCTACGTAGAAAAATTCACGAAATCTGCCAAGACGGGAATCCGAAGGAATGGAGCGCCTCCTTGTGTCAGTGTTGGATGGAAAACACCCCGGAGCAGGCCGGCGTACTGTACATCGACGGACATGTCCGCGTGTATCACGGCGACCAGACCGCGTTGCCCAAGCATTATGTCGCACGAGAAAAACTTTGCCTGCGCGCCACCGTCGACTATTGGGTCAACGCCATGGATGGACAGCCTTTCATGGTCTTCAACCAAGTTGTGGATCACGGCCTCATCAAAGTGATTGAGGAAGACATCCTGCCGTCACTGGAATTGCTGCATCCCGCATTCAAAGACCCCGCCCCGAAAGCGCATCGCCTGACATTGATATTTGACCGGGAAGGCTATAGTCCCGATTTCTTCCGACGGATGCGCGACAAAAGGGTTGCCTGCGTGACTTACCGCAAAAACGTCACCGATGCTTGGCCGGAAGAAGAATTCAGCGCCCAACAGGTCCCTTTGGTGAGCGGGCAAATCGTCACCCAAAAACTTGCTGAGCGCGGCGTGTGCCTTCCCAACAAACTATGGGCGCGAGAAATTCGCAAACTGACCGAACGCGGCCATCAAACCGCCATCATTGCGACGGACTATCGCACCGAAACACCCACGTTGGCAGGTCAAATGTTCGCCAGATGGTGTCAGGAAAACTTTTTCCGCTATGCGCGGGAAAACTTCGGCCTGGACAGGCTAGCGGACTACAGCACGGAAGAGATCACTGACCCGATACGGGTCGTCAACCCGGCCTACCGCCGACTAGATGGCCAAGTGCGAAGCGCCAACGGCAAACTCAGTCGGCTGCACGCCAAATGGGGGGCGAAAAATATTGAAAAAACGATAGACTCGGAACAAATGGCGCTCTTCATCGACGAGAAATCGGCATTGCAAGAGCAAATCGAAGAGATCAAAGACGAACTCATCAAACTCAAGGCGGAAAGAAAAGAAACGCCGCGCCACATCAAGGTTCAGGACTTGCCTGAATCAGAACGCTTTAACAAACTCGGCGGCATGAGCAAACACTTCATAGACACGATCAAGATCGTGGCTTATCGCGCCGAGACAGCCTTGGCCAATATCGTGCGCGCATTCCTGCCCAAACCCGATCAGGCGCGAGCAACGCTGTGTGCGCTGTACCTCAGTGAGGCGGACATCTTGCCGGACTACCAAAACAACACGCTAACCGTGCGTTTGCACCACAGCGCAAGAAACCATACCGATGCCGTACTCACCAAACTTTGCGATGAACTCTCCGCCACCGAAACTCTGTTCCCTAGAACCAGCCTTCGGATGATTTTTATATTGGGGTTGGGATCATCGCAAAATCGCTGAGGTCAGGTGGTCTGAATTTACTTGTGCCCTTGTGGGTATGCAATATCCGGATTAAGGCGTATGCGGGTGAAC
>JBBTXB010000132.1:5552-12669 GCA_038062475.1 Patescibacteria group bacterium | reverse complement strand
CCGCCGCAAAAAGAAGCCGAGCCAAAACGTAAGGCCTGGATAGTGTTTGGAGGGCCTGGACATTTTGGCGAGTACCTGCTCAATTTAGAGGATTGCGATGATAAAAATTTCATTCCGAATCGAGTTGCCAACGCCGTTCAAAACGAGCTTGGCGATGAGTGGGACGTCAGCAATCGCGGTACCCGGCTGGAAATCGCGCACAAAACCGAACATGGCAAGCAGGACGACGAAAGAGTGCGCGGCGCAATCAAAAAAGTCTTGGGCGATAAGTACGAATTTTAATTTTCGAGTATTGATGGACGCCGGGACCCCGCGCTCTGTTTTTTATTTTACGATTGTGCTAAAATGCGCCGACATTATCCCGCAATATTTTAAAAATAACGTTATAATTAATTATGGAAAAAGTAAGTACAAAAATGAATAGCCTCATTGAAGTGTTGGGTGACGTTTCAGCACATCTACATCCGGAAATGCTAAATGAACCCTATAAAAGTGAAATTGACGTTCAAAATTGTAATAAAAAGAAATTAAATGAATATCAGGAACGATTACTTAACATAAAGGTTGTTTATGACAAAATATTGAAATATGAATTATATTTTGCTAAATTTTACCCTCAGACGGATAAGATAACAAATTCAGAAGCCCTCGAACATCATATCCACGCATATTTAGAAGATTTAGACAGACTGAGAAATAAACTTACTACATTTTTAGGTCTATTAAGAAGTGACTTAAGGAAAATTGCATTCAACAAAATAGAAATTGCTCAAGCATTAAAACAATTTATCGAAAAAATTGAAAAGGTATTTAATCAGGTAAAAAAGTATCGACACCCACATCATCATAATGGATTTGACTTTTCTGATAGCGATTTGGTTACAGCAGAGGCCATGCAATTAATGCTTCAAGATAATTTTTCTCTAAAAGATCGTTTAAACATAGAACTAGTTAGAAAAAGGGGGCTAGAATCTTTTGAAGTAGCAAAAAATAATTGGATAGCCAGATCTAAAACAAATAATGAACAATTGTGCAGCCTTATGGATATGGTTTTTAAAAGTAATAAAAATCTTATCTATAAAGTTCTTAAAATAAATTCAATTATTGGTTAAGTATGGAAACCTATCAAGAATTCATAAAACGAAAGAATGCACAATTTGAAAAAGCGTCTTTAATACCACTTAAAGATATCGGACGGAAAGGAAAGTTTTTCTTTAAGCGAGAGGCATGGACTTTTATGCCTCAGCACAATTTAAAAAATAAGGTCTTTATAATTGAAAGGCTAAGATTGATCAAAAAAGAGGGTGAAACCTCCCATGAAAATGTTAAAATAGGAGATATTGAATATAGGTTTGGATACTACATAGTCGGGAAGATCGGAAGAGCAAAAAACAAATGGGTTTGGGGACAATTCTGCCCGATAATCCCCGCTCCCGATCTAAATAAGCTGATCACAAAGGCGAAAAAGGAAGGAACGATACTTTAATCCATGCCCCCTTACATCGCCGGACTTATCGCGGCAATTCCGATCGCGCACCTGTGGTTGCACGCGCTTCTGCCATGGTGGAAGAAACGGCCGGCGCTTTTCTATGTGTGGGCGGCGGCTGTCGGAGCCGCGGCCATCTATCTCTTCCCGCGCATTGCGACCATCTCTCCGACTCTCTTTGCCACATCTCCCCTCCTGCGTACTCTAGGTTGGGTGCTGATGGGAGCTGGGGCGCTTTTGGTGCTCGGAAGCATCGCCACTCTCGGCCCGCGACGTTTCTTCCTGTGGGCAGTGCTGCACGGCACTAAAACGGAACGCGCCGCAACCGGCCCATTCCGCTTGATTCCCCACCCCGCATATTTGGGCTATGCCACGATCGCCTTGGGAAACATCCTTTCAAACGGGGCGCTCTATCTCGCAGGGCCACTCGCCCTCTACCTCGCCCTCATGCCGATCGTGATCTTCTTTGAGGAGGAAGAACTAAAGGGGCGCATGAGGACTTAGGACGTAGAACATAGAACGTAGTAGGTAGAAAAACGATTGACACGTGCAAGCGCTTTGCTATAATTGTCCTGTATGGATGAGGGTAGAATTTCAAAAATTTTGGAAGAGATGGACAAAAAGCTTGACCGTGTTATTACGGCGGTAGTTTCGCGTGGTGAAAAACTGGATACCCCCGCTTCAAGAGACGACTTGGGGCAATTCCGAGGCAAGGTAATGGACGCGCTGGACAAACGGATGGTTGTTTTACAACGGCTCGACCAGGAGCGCGTGTTCACCGTTGAATGGATTAGACGTATTGGAAAAGACGTTGAGAGAATCAAAGTCCACCTCAAACTCGCATAGTGCCCGCTATACAGAACCAAAACAAAACGGAGGGATAAAATGGGCGCAGTAACTCTGGCTCAAGTCAGAAAAATGGTGCCGGGCATCCATGTCTCTAGAGGGCGGGAAACAACCATCCTTAGGCCGCAACCAACCGATGTTCAATACGAGGCCCGACAGTACAGTGACAACTTCACGGAGGGTCGGGGCACCAAGAAGCGCCCCTTCACATACTTGAGCGCGGCTCCCGTATCTGCCCACTACGCCGTCATAGACTTGTGGCTTAAATTCAGATCGCGCGCCAACAAGAAGATGCGTGTCTTCATAGAGGTCAACGACTGGATTCTCCAGGTGGAGAGCAGCGGGGTGAGAGCGGAAGACGGACAGTTCACCAGGTTTATCTATAACGATTAGCATCGCTACCAGCCGAGCCCGGCTGGTGTTTTTTATTACAGCGCCCATAATCAGACCATCCGAAAATTAAATTCTAGCGCCTGAGCTTGTCGCGGGCCTACCATAGGTAAACCAAAAAGTTTCCCTGCGACAGGGCTCAGGGAATAACTTTTTGGCATTTTCTGACGATCTGCGGATTTATCCCCGCAAAAGTGAAAATCCAAAAATGCGTCCTGCACCCGACTCTCTAAGAGTTCGGGCGCATTGCGTTATGGTCGCGCCGGAGGTTACGACATCATCCACAAGAAGGATGTCTTTGCCGCGCACCGCGTCCGCATCGCGGCAACGAAATACGCCGCTCATATTTTTTTCCCTGTCTTTCTTTTCGGCAATCTTCACTTGCGGGAGCGTATAACGGTGGCGTTCCAACACATTCGCAACTTCTGCTCCCGTGAATGTCCCAAGGATGCCGCTCAATGCTTCCGCCTGATTGAATCCCCGCTCGCATTCGCGGCGCAGATGCAGCGGAACCGGCACGATTGCCGCGATCTCCGGAAACAATGCGCGGCGCGATTCAAAAAAACGCCGAACGAATGACTGAAGGAACGGCTCCGCGGAGCGGAGACTTTTATATTTCCAAAGACGAACGAGTTCGGAGGTAACGCCAACGCCGTAGCGGTCAGCCGCGATCAGTTGCTCCACCGGAGTGTGTTTGCGGCAGCGTTCGCAGGTACTCCCTCCCGGAGTATCCCGCCGACAGCCAATGCAGGTAAAAACGCCTTGGAGCACAACCTCCCCAGAGCAGCCACTGCAGAGCCACGCACCTTCCGCCCCGCAGGCAACACAAAAAAGCGGGAAGAGAGCATTCGCCGCTATTTTTACCGCCTGATCTAGTATGCCGATCATGTTCTTTCCCATCCGACTTATCTTCCGCCAAACACGGACAAATGTTCAATGTTCAAATTCCAATGTTCAATCAATATTTAGACCTCTGAAAAACTGCCAAAATTTGATTCGACGCGGCTCACCACAGGCATTCCCTGAGCTTGTCGAAGGGTAAATTTTTGCTTAACTCTGTTAGCCCTTCGACAAGCTCAGGGGTTAACGGAGAGTTTTGCAGAGGTCTCAATATTCAAGTTCCAATCTCTAAACAACGTCCGAAGTAATTGGAATTTAGAGCTTGATTGGTCATTGATGCTTGATAATTGAAACTTTTCTGATTACTACTGCCATCGTGCGGAACTGATTTTCCACGCTCCGCCCTCGCGCACCAGAGTTACATCAATCGCCGGATAGGTAATGGTGGGCGGAGCAGTGCCTTTCACATCACTCTTTTGCACCGAAGCGCGAAACGCGGCGACCCCGCGGGGCAAATCATACTCTCGCTCCGTCGTGGAGAGCACGCGGGTCGTTACGCCAGCGTATTCGGTTGGAGAAGGTGTCGTCCGCCGCATCTCTTCAAGGTCCCGCTCCGTCTTTGCGCGAAATGAATCCGACATGAGCGGCAACAAATCCTCTAAATTCTGAAAATTGCTTTGGTTTGAATAACTGCCGTAACGCTCCACAAAAAGCGTGGCGAGCGTCTGCGCCTCTGCTCGAGCGCGCTCCTCGGCTGAAATCGTCGGCGGGGGCGGCGTCACGGGAACATTGGTAATCGTGCCCGTAGTTCCTGGCGCGGTTCCCAACCCGCCGGTCGGGGCATTAGCCCCGACGGGTCGGGGCGCTTCCACTGCTGGCGCGGTACGGCGACGGAAAACAAGCATCAAAATTGCCACCAACACGATGACGATAACAACGACGATGAGGATGTTTCGGAGACGTTTGGACATGATGGTTAGTACGTAGAAGGTAGAACTTAGAACGTAAACGTTTGTTGCGCCGATCAGCTACCTACTACCTTCTACGTTCTACGTTCTACCTACTGACCTTGTTGCGATGGGGTGAACTGCTTCTCAAACTCTTTTTTCGCCGCTTCAATTTCCAACAGCTGGCGCGGGTCGGTGGTGATGAGCTGGTCTTCCGCATAGGATGCGACGACTTTGATCGCCGCGTGCTTTGCTCCGGCGAAAAAGATTCCCTCACCCACACCGCTCTCCAACAACAGATACTTCTCACCTTGCGTAAGAAGAAATGTCTTTTGCACGAGGTCTATGGACGCCGGCGACTGTTTGAAAAGCACCTGGATGGAGGAGTTCGTGACGATGGCCTGCCCATACGGCGAATTCAAAAAGTCGTTTACATCCTGCGTGATCGTCGTCAGTCCCAAGAAGTACTTCCGGCAGCGCTTGGCAAGCGCGAAAATGAATTTTGCCGAATCTTCATTCTGCATGAGCCACCACGCCTCATCAATGGCGAGAATACGGCGCTTCCGCTCCGAACGCACCACGTTCCAGATGTAATTGACGATGGTGTAAATTGCCATCGGCCGCAGTTCGTCCTCCAAGTCGCGCACGGAAAAAATCACCAAATTGTTCCGAATGTCCACATTGGTGGGCGAGTTCAGGAGTCCCGCGAAGGTACCTTCCGTGTACTTCTTGAGCCGCATGACGAGCTGGGCGCCGCCCTCCATACCCTCCAATACCTCTTCAAAATCCTGCAAGATTGGCGCCTCCAGCGCGGAGATGTCCGCCCCGGGGACGATGTCCTTCTTGGCATACGTCTCAAGAAGCGCCCGATCCATGATGGAGTCCTCCTCCGGCGTGAACTTTCCGAGCATCAAACGGAGGAGCCCCTTCAAGGTAATGACCGCGCTCCGAATGGTGTCTTCGACGGAGGTCTCCTCGCCGACGGCGCGCGGCAAATCAAAGGGGTTGATCTTCGCCTCCGAAGCGAGAGAAATGGAGACGTATGTTCCCCCCACCGCATCAGAGAGATGCTTGTACTCCATCTCCGGGTCAATGACGATGACGTCCGTCCCCAGCATCAGAGAACGCAATATCTCCAATTTCACGAAATAACTTTTACCGGCGCCGGAAGTCGCAAACACGACCATGTTCGCGTTCTGCAGCGAGAAGCGGTCAAAGAGAACCAAGCTGTTGTTATGCCGGTTTATCCCGTAGAGGATGCCGTTGGATGAGGTCAAATCCGCAGAAATAAACGGGAATGAGGAAGCAATCGGCGACGAATTCATGTTGAAGGTAATCATGAGCTCGTCGTTGCCAAGCGGGATGGTGGAATTGAATCCTTGCTCGGACTGATAATACACGCGCTTGGTGTAGATCAGTTTGGAACCGAAAAGCGTTTCCACATCCTCCGACGCTTTGTCCAGTTCTTCTTTTGACTTGGCGTAGAGGGTGACGTAGAGCGCGAATTGAAAGAAATGTTCCGTCCCTTGGGTCAAGTTGTCCCGCAGATCCTCAATGTCGCGGAGCGCCGTCTCGCGGAGCGGATCGCGCGGCGCGCCTTTTTCCGCGTCGCCCAAAATCTGCGCTTCCAACGCCCCCGCCTTATTTTTCAATTGCTTCAAAATAATTTCCGCCTTCACGGGGTAAAAAAACATGCCGACGTCCAATGACTGCGAAAGGTTGATGACGGGAGCAAACCAACCGACGGACACGTACCGCGGATAGGTTACGACGAAAATCGTCCGCACATACGTGTCGCCGAGGAGGAGATGCGAGGGATCAACCTTCATTGAAGCCGGGGCAATCAAATCCAGCACGGAAACGACGCCCTTGCGGTACGCTCGCTCCTCTTCCAATTTGACCAGCTCCGTTGCAACGGCAGCGCGGCGAGCAGCTTCAGTCGCGGCCGTTGGAGCAGTCGGCGGTGGTGGTTTTTTCTTCAAAGCGGCGAGTGGGTTGAATGCCATACGGCGGTCACGAATCATGGAGCATGGAGCACGAAACATTCGTTCAAGGAATGAGCTTCGCGCTTAGTGCTCCGTGTTACGTGTTATATGCTACGCGTTTCGGGTTTTGTGTTACGTGTTCCATGTTACATGTTTCATGCCGACTCTACTTGCAATTGGGATATCTCGGCAAGTTTCTCGGTTTCCCGAATGTCCGGATTGTACGCGTCGTAATACAGTTCAATAAGCCCTTGGGTATCCAACATTACCGCTTTTACGCTCATGGAACCCAATGCAGAAACGGCGTGATCAACGCGCGTGAGAAGCGCGGTTTTGCGCTCCGCAAATTGCTTTTCCCGCAGCCGAACGATGAGCGCGGGCGCAAAGGCCTCGCGGAAGCGACTAAAAACCCCTTTTCGCTTATCCGAGAGCGGGTTATACGGCACGACGACATAAAACCGCTTTTCCGTGATCTGCCCCAGCTGCACCAATTCAGCTATAAACTTGCGATAATCGGCCATCTGTACCTTGAGAAGCGTGTTGGCCTGCTCTTTCTCCGCCTGCTGTCTCTTGGCCACCTCCTCATCGGTCAGGCGGGCGCGGAGGGTCAGGTTGTCCTGGCC
>JBBTXB010000132.1:0-5542 GCA_038062475.1 Patescibacteria group bacterium | reverse complement strand
GATAATCGTCAATGTTCAGCCGACGGGATTGGATCACGATTTGAAGCGGGGACTCCAGGGTGTTCAGAAACGACACATACGCCGAAATGAGCGCCTGTTGTTCCTCCTCCGATTTCAGTGCGAAATTGACGGATGAACAGAGCAGTACGGCGCGGGCCGTCCCGTCCTTCATCACCACGATGTTGTCGCGTATCTCGGCGATGTCCAAATACTGCTTCGTGGACACTCTCGGTTTTGCGCCAGCGAGTTTTTTTGATTGCACAGGATTAGTAGGTAGAAGTTAGAACGTAGAAGGTAGTACGACGACTTCATCGGTCAATTCGCGAAAGCTTATTCAGCATACGCATTACCTCATCAAGAAGCGCAGCCGCTGTTTTTGTTTGATCAGTGGTACAAAAACCAAGTTTCTTACAAATCTCAATTTGAGTTTCCAACTCCGCACCAGACGCATACGCAACAGACAAAAATTGAGTTTGTTCCGGTTTATGGTTGCGACGAAACCCCTCCGCGATATTCGAAGGCATCGACACCGCGGCGCGTTTCATCTGACTTGCCAATCCATACATCTCATCTTTTGGGAGAAGACTCGCGAGTTTATACACCTCCACTACTAAATCCATGGATTTCTGCCAAACGACCAATTCTTTATATGTCTTTACTTGCATACTGAGACCGCGATTTCTACATTCTACACACAACCTTTTCTACGTTCTACATACTACCTTCTACCTTCTCGTTTACTCTTCTCCTCGGTACACTCCCCCGGTGTTCACGATGAGCGTCAGCTCGGAGAGTTTGTTGCGCACGATCGCCTCTTTGATGATTTTCGGTTTCGGTGGTGGCGGAGGCGGTACGGCGAGAATTGCGCGGAGCACTTTGTCCGGAAGTTCCTTGTTCCAGACGCGGAGCGGAGACCGCCTGCTTGTCTGAATAATATTTAAGAGAAAGAAATGAAACGGCTGCCCGTTCACCCGCACGAACGCGAGCGTCCCGCCGATCGCGGCCCACGCGAGCCCCAACAATATGAACAGCCCGAAATCCGATAAGCGATAGGTGATAAAAATGAGCCCGCCGGTCACAAGCAAAATAATAAACTGCCGCGTGGTAATCGGCCCAAAAATTTTATCTTCAACATCTATGAACTGCGGGACGGTGTATTGTTCGGGCATACGTTAGAACCTAGAAGGTAGAAGGTAGTGCGTAGGAAACGTCCCAAACCTTGATTCGACGCGGCTCACCACAGGCATTCCCTGAGCTTGTCGAAGGGTAGGGTTTGGGCACATTTTTAGCCCTTCGACAAGCTCAGGGAATAAAATGTCAGCTCAGGGAATAAAAATGTGAAGTTTCGTAATTATAGGAAAAATGATTTGAGTGCTCGGTTTCGCAGAACTTTACAGACGTAAAGTTCTGCTCAACTCCATTATAGCAGCAAACTCCGGCTCTGTGAGTGTTGGTTTCCCTGCGGCGCCCCGACCGGCAATAACCTCTTTCGGCGGTTTCCCCGCAGCGAGACTCTCGCGCAACACTTCAAGGTACAGCCGATACACCTCGCCCTCCTGCCATGCAGTTACCGCCACGATTCGCTGGGTGTAGGACTCTTGGCCGAGCAGATCAACCTTGTCGCGGATCTTCACCGCCGCCTCTTTGGGATCCTTGGAAAGCCGGCGAAAATCGGTAAGCGTGATCCCCCGAAGTTCCTCCACGGGCCCCACCAGTTTCGGCGTGAAGCGGACATCCTGCATCTTCGGCCGCATCACCGGCTGGGGTGGGAGTATGGGCGGCGCAGCCCGCTTAACTTTTGTCATCTCTTCAGGGACTCTAGGAGCTTGCGCGGCAGCAGACACTGCCGGGGAAGGCGCTTGTTTTTGGGCGGCAAAAGTTTGGCGGGCTTTCTTGCTTTTCGCAGTGATGCGGGCGAGGAGCGCGTCGCGCGAGGCCTCTTCCGCCGAATCTTTTACCTGTTGTTTTTCTATGCTCTTTGCCGCTTCCTGCATTTTCCATTCTTCAAGCTCGCGCTTTTTCTCCGTTTGAAGTTCTGCGTGAAGCGCACGAACGTGCTCTTCAAGGATAGGGAGAATCGCCTTCATCTGCTCGGAGGAGAGACCAACCCCGCCTTCCGTAACGGCCTTAGTGAGCATCTCCGTTGTTTCTGTCGCATCGCGCAGATCGCGCAGCCGCGCAGACACCGTATTCTCAAACCGTTTCTGAATGTCAAGATTTGGAAACGTAAGGCCGGAAAGGCGGAGCACCGCGATAATGGCATCCTGCAATTTTGCGGATATTCCCGCCGCATCCATCGGAACTTTTGCAGGCAGAACTTGCGTTTCCGTAGCAATCTCTAATTCGTCCGCTTCCTCTGCAATTTTTGATGTAGTAACATCTTTCTGACTTGCTGACTCGCTAACTTCTCGACTCCGCTGCGCTCCGCTCGAAGAATAACTGACTTGCTGACTCGCTAACTTCTCGACTTCGCTTCGCTCCGCTCGAAGAATATCGTTCGAGCGAGGAGCCGGAGTCCGCCAACTGGCGGAAAAACCTGACTTCTGACTTCTGACTTCTATCGCGGGCTTCATGGCACCGACCATTGCTTCGTGACTCGCAGCCAAGAGCGGCGGCGCGGGGCTTGGGGCTTTGGGCGCGAGAACCTCTTTCTGACTTTCTGACTTTCTGACTTCCGTCGGCGTTTCTCTTACTCTATCTATTTCTCTTACTGCGCGAGCCGCGGCCGCTTCCGCAAGCTGGACGACCTTATCGGCAGCCAGTGAGTCCAAGCCAAGCCCGCCGACTTTCGCGCCACGCATCAAAACTTCTTTTAAGGTAGCCGCATCGCGGCTTCCGTCAAGACGAGATTCCAGAATTTCTGCAAAACGCTTTGCGAGAGGCCCTTCAAGTTTCCCCGTCCCGCCGCCCACTGCTCCCGGCTGTTCTCCCGCAGAAGTGCCAGCCGGACCACGGGACGGGGCAAGCAATCCGCTTTCCGCAATGACCCAATCACGCAACGCCTCGGGTGTCGTCGCTTCTGCGGGCGGTTGCGGGAGCGGCGGTCCCGTCCCGCCGCCCATGGCGCCCGACTGTTCTCCCGCAAAGGAACCAGCCGGACCACGGGACGGGACAGGTTTTTCCTTCTCCGTTTTCAAAAAACCGAGCACTTCATCCAGAATCTTCTGTGCCGTTTCCGCATCCGCGGCAATTCCCCCTTTTTCTCGCGGCCGCGCTAACGCTTCCTTAAACTCCGAATCGTCACGGATGCCGCGCACGCGGCTGCCCACCATGGCTGCGAGTTTTTGCATTGCCTCTTGCGAAAACGAGAGATTCAATTTTTTCGCAATCTCTTCCGCCAAGACCCCGGCAGCGTTCTCATCAAAAGCGCGCACCGATAGAAAATTAGTAGGATTCCCGCCCCAGTTGATAATCGCTCCTGTAACGTCTCCAAAATAATCTTTGAGGTGGAGCAAACGCCAACCCGCAATATCCACCGCGATTTTTTTTGCCGCATCTTCAGAAATCTTCAGGCGTTCCGAAAAAGCCGCGGGAAGTTTTTCCAGCGCAACATCCTTCAAAAAAACATCGGAGAGCGTATTGGCAAGCGCCTCCTCCTGCTCTTTATTCAATTTATAGCGCTCTGCAAGCGCGTGCGTCTGCTCATAGTCGTCATCGCTAAACATCTCGTCAAAGACGGTGGGCGGGAGAGCGCGAATACGATCTGTGCGAGTAGGAGATGGTGGCATAAGAAATCAATAAAGGATTTTTCGGCGCCTTCACCCTCACGGAGTTGGCGGCGTTGTCGCGAGAGACGGATCAATCTGATGAAAAATGTTGTTTCCTCCACGCGCGAGCGTGGCCCGCAGATTCTGCGCATTCGCGGACCGAGGCGGCGCGCTGGCACGCGGCGGCGCTTTGAGATGGGTAATGATGGCCTGCAGAGCTGCAAGATGCTCTTTATTTCCGGTCTGGAATGCCTGACGCGCCGCAATGGCAAATTGCGCGGGGTTAAGGTTAGCTTCGATGTCGTCTGCCAAATTCGCTTTAATCTCCCCTGCGGGAATACTAAGCACGACTTGCGGAGCGTTGGATCCTTGGAGAGAAGCGGCGAACTCTGTCCGGGCGGTCTCGGGCACGGCAAGACCGTTCTGGTAACCGTAGCTTTTTTCCGGGCCGACCCCCGCCGACATCGCGCGTTCGCGAACCTTCTGCTGCTCCTCCGGCGCGAGCTTCGTAAGCTCCGCCGGATCCAAGGCAGCGCCAAATCCTTTCTGGAGGGCGGCGCGCATATCTTGGTTAAGGTTCTGCAAGAATTTCGCGAACTGCTCCGGCGGAAGTTCCGCCAGCGAAGCGGCGACTCCGGCATCCTCCGCGCTTGATGCCGTCATTGTTTGGGCGAGTTTGACGGGATCCGTGGTCCGAAGATAGTCCTTTTGCTGATTGCGGACTGTGTCCTTGCCGGTCTGGGGGTCTTTCACTTTGTACTCGCCCATCTTCGCGCCCTTAACATCTCCGGTTTCCTTTGCATAGACGTTCTTCACCGTACGCATTGCTGGAGTATCGGTCTGATCAGCTTGCGCAACGCCCCCCATGGCCGCAAGAGCTTTCTCCCTCTGTGACTCATCTAATTTGCCAAGCGTGGAAGAAAGTTGGGATTCTGTGGGCTTCACCTGC
This sequence comes from Patescibacteria group bacterium, assembly GCA_038062475.1. GTDB lineage: Bacteria > Patescibacteriota > Patescibacteriia > JBBTXB01 > JBBTXB01 > JBBTXB01. The sequence goes on along the minus strand of JBBTXB010000132.1, from coordinate 886 downwards.
TGGATGTACTGCTGCATAAACTGCTCGTTCCCCAACGCATCCGCAGAAAAGTTCTCCATAGATGTCTCGCCTCTTTGAATGGCGGCAACCGCTTGGGTTCTTCCTTCGGCGGTAGTCGTGTCATATACCGCAGAGCCGCCTCCCCTTTGTTTCAACAAACTGGCGCGCGCCTTCTGCTTTGACTCCAACGCGAGTCCCATCTTATTCGAGTAATCATCAAAACTCATACCGGACGCTTGCAAGGCCGCGGCGCCATTTCCTCTCTCTATGGCAACGCCGATAGAAGCGAGGTTTTTCTTCCCCGCTCCTTCCATCACAGTTGTATCGGAAAAGTTTCGCTCGCGCGCCATTTTTTGCTGCATTTGCTGGTCGGCATACTTAATCGTGCGCAGCCGCGCCTGCCGCCCCATGAGCGGAACGCCCGCAATGGCCTTGTCCTGCAAGTTGGCGAGCCCACCCCCGAACCGCGCCGCGACTCCGGTCTTCTTTGCCTCTTCTCGCGCTGATTTGTATGACTGCCACGTTCGCTGAGCCGCGCTGATGCCGGAGACGCGCATGCCAACGCCCTTAAACGCGCCGGTCGCGCCTTTCTGAATTTTCCCCATGAATGCCCCCATGCCCGGAGCCGCGGCTCCCGCAACCTGCTGGCTTACCATCAGCCCGCCCAAAAGAAGCCCGATGGAGATGATAAATCTCGTCATTTCTGACTCCTTGCCGATATTGCTCTTCGCGACCACCAACTCAACCGCTTCCCCGGAGGCATTGCGCTCCGTCGGCCAGTCGCCAGTAAGCTTATCAAGATCATTTGCCGACGTTTGAATGGAAAGTAACGAGAGCCAGATGAAAAATGCCAGAACCGGACCCACGATGATCAAATTCGTGAAAT
>JBBTXB010000131.1:0-10373 GCA_038062475.1 Patescibacteria group bacterium | reverse complement strand
TGGCCTACGTCATAGCGGTGGCAAATCAAAAAGGCGGCGTGGGGAAAACCACGACCGCCGTTTCTCTCGGGGCATGTCTGGCCGAGCTGGGCAAGTTTGTGCTGTTGATTGACATGGATCCCCAGGCGAATGCGACCATCGGTTTGGGCATTGACGGAGAAAGCGTTACGCAGAGCATGTACGAAGTGCTTCTCGGAACCGCTCAATTTCGCGACATTATTCGCGACACTGCCCATGTGGGCTATCGCGTCGCTCCTGCTTCCCCGGCGCTTGCCGGCGCGACAGTAGACCTCGTGCCGCTCGCGGATCGCGAACGGCGGTTTGCCGACGCCCTCCTTGAGATTCGGAACGATTATGATTTCATTCTGATTGATTGCCCGCCGTCGCTGGGACTTCTTACCGTGAATGCCTTTGTGGGCGCCGACGCGATTCTCATTCCCGTGCAAGCGGAGTATTATGCCCTCGAGGGACTCGGCCAGCTCATGCGCACCATTGAACTCATTCGCGAGAATTTGAAACCGAATTTGGAGGTGCTTGGCGCGGTGATCACCATGTTTGACAGCCGGTACCGACTTTCAAAAGACGTGATGGAGGAGTTGTATCGTTATTTTCCGAATCGGGTGTTCCGTTCCGTTGTGCCGCGCAATGTCCGTCTGGCGGAAGCGCCGAGCCACGGTAAAACCATTCTCGCTTACGATGCCGACTCTCGCGGCGCTCGGGCGTATGAACGACTTGCGCGGGAAGTGCTGGAAACGCTGACCCAGCGGCTAATCTGAGAAAAATATCACGTGTATTTTTAACAGGAATTTGGAATCTAGAATTTAGAATTTGGAGAGTTGCGGTGCCATTGGCGCTGGCCGAAATCCTAGATTCTAGCTTCTAACTTCTAACTTCTTCGATCGTATGTCCGGTCTCGGCAAAGGCCTTGGTGCATTGATACCGAAAAAAATAACCACCGCCGGAGCGCTGGCAAACCAGGGAGCGGAGCACGCGCCTCGTGAGGCGCCGATTGATTCGGTTGTGCCGAATCCGCGCCAGCCCCGCACACAATTTGACCGGCAGGATTTGGAGGAACTTGTTGCTTCCATTCGCGCACACGGCATTCTGCAGCCGCTCGTCGTTACCAAGAAGGGCGCAAGCAACTACGAATTGGTCGCAGGCGAGCGTCGGCTTCGGGCGGCGAAGATGGCTGGCTTGCGAAGCGTCCCGATTTTCGTCCGCGCGAACGTTGACGACCGTGAGCGGCTTGAACTGGCGCTGATTGAAAACGTCCAGCGTAAAGATTTAAACGCCCTGGAAGAAGCGCGCGCCTACGAGGCGCTTCGGAAAGAGTTCGGTCTTACGCAGGAGGAGATTGCGCTTCGGGTAGGGAAGAGTCGGCCCCATGTCGCCAATGTCGTGCGGCTGCTCACGCTCCCCGCAGAAATTCAGGAAGCGCTGCATATCGGGAAAATTACTTTTTCGCACGCTCGGACGCTTCTCGGCGCAAAAAACGCCGCAGAGCAGCTTGCCCTATTTCGGCGTCTGCTCTCCGGCGGAATGCCGGTTCGGGATGTGGAGCATGCGGTAAGTCGCGGCAAGCGCGAGCGCGTTCGTGTTAAAGACCCCAATCTGGCGGCTCGCGAAGGCGCGCTCCGGGCGGCGCTTGGAACAAAAGTGACGATTCAAAAGCGCGGGGAGGGCGGCGAGATACGGGTTGCCTATTATTCTGAAGAAGAGTTGCTGGCGCTGGTCGGAAAGATTACAAAGTCGTAATAAACGAAAAGCGTAAGGAACACCCTTCGACAAGCTCAGGGAATACACTTAACTAGAAATTCCAAATTTCAATATTCAATCAAATATCAAATTCCAATACTCAAATAGCGTTTGAAACTTGGAGCTTGAAGCTTCTTTGAACATTGGAATTTGAATCTTGGAGTTTTACAGCATTGCCTCCGCGGAGTTCGCCTCGGGCGAAAAGGCCTTCCTTTTTATCTTTTCGTTTTACGCTTTACGCTCCATAGTTTAACCTCGGCGCGCTTTTCGTACGCGCGCTTTTATTTTACTTCGCGCGCCTTGTGTCTTCACGAATGCTAGCCAATCTTGTGACGGCGCACGGCGATTTTTATCTGTAATGATTTGCACCACATCCCCGCTCCGAAGCGGAGTGGAGAGCGGCACGAGTTGATCGTTGACCCGCGACCCGACGCATGAGTCGCCGATGTCGGAGTGGATGGCGTAGGCAAAGTCAACCGGCGTGGAATCCTCCGGAAGATCAATGACGTCGCCTTTGGGCGTAAAGGCAAAAATGCGATTTTGAAATACGTCAATCTTGAGCTCTTGGAGAGATTCCAAGGCATCATCCGATTTTCCGAGCTCTTTCTGAATCTTCAAGAGTTCCTGCGCCCAGCGGAGATTCTGCGGAGGTTGCGCCGATCCCTTGCCGCCTTCGTCATATGTCCAGTGCGCCGCAACGCCCATTTCCGATTCCTCGTGCATCCGCTCGGTGCGGATCTGTATTTCTACAACTTCGCCGCCCTCGCAGAAGATGGTAGTGTGCAGCGATTGATAGCCGTTCGGTTTCGGTTGGGCGATGTAGTCTTTGATGCGGCCCTTGAGCGGCTTCCAACGCGCGTGGATGATGCCAAGCGCCGCATAACAGTCGGCTACATTTTTGACGATAATGCGCAGGGCCACTAAGTCGTAGATGCGCGCGATGTCGCGATCGTACCGCAAAAGTTTTTTGTAAAGACTGTAGAGATGCTTGGTGCGGCCGTATACCGAAATCGGGGTAATGCCCGCGGCGGAGAGTTCCCGTTCCACGATTTTGCCCGTTCTCCGCAAATAGCGTTCCTTTTCCACATAGCGCTCCCGCACGAGTCCGGTCACCCACGCGTATTCTTCCGGATACACGTATTTGAAAGAGAGGTCTTCAATTCGGCCTTTGATGTCTCCCATGCCCAAACGGTTCGCGATCGCTGCGTAAATTTCCAGGGATTCCAGCGCGACGCGAAGCCGCTTTTGCGGCGGGAGTGCGTCTAGTGTTTCAAGATTGTGCAGGCGGTCGGCGAACTTAATGAAGACGACGCGCACATCCTCCGCCATGGCGAGGAACATCTTGCGGAGGTTTTCAATGTATCGTTCAAGGCCGCGATACTTTATTTTGCCGAGCTTGGTAACGCCTTGGATCATCCCGGCGATGTCGGAGCCGAAATTTTTCTTGATGTCTTCCAGCGTTACCGAGGTGTCTTCCGGGACATCGTGGAGCAGTCCTGCGATGACGATCGCCGCGGAGAACTTCATCTCCGCGAGCGTCTGCGCCGTCGCGAGCGAGTGAGTGACGTAGTCTTCACCCGAGAGCCGTTTCTGCCCCCGATGCGCTTCCTCGGCAAAATCATATGCAAGCCGCACGAGGTCGAGATCGGCTTGCGGATGATGTGTCTTTATTGTGCGAAGCAAGCGAGTGATTTCCATATCGAAAAAGCGCAAAGTTCAAAGCGCAAAGTGTCCCGACACTTTGATTTAAATATTTATGAACCCCCATACATTCCTGCGGGGTATTCTGGGAAGGTGTGGGGATAAATGCGGTCCCGATCGCTATCGGGATCGTAAGCATCGGGACAAAATAGAAGTGTTCCACTTCGTTTGTTTTAAGTTTTGAACTGTCCCGCGAACGGGATCCCGCTGCGCGGTGATTGTTTTTCATTTTACGCTTTGAGTTCTTCGTGGCTGCATTCTTTTTTGCTGCAGCGCTTTTTGTTTTTCATTTCAACGACGAGGCTGCCGCACTGGGGACACTTCTCCCCGGTGGGGCGGTTCCACAGGGCGAATGTGCATGTGGGATACTGGTCGCAGGAGAAAAATATTTTTCCGCGGCGCGTGCGGCGTTCCACGATCGCGCCCTTGCCGCAGGATGGGCAGGGGACACCCGTTGATTTGAGATACGCTTTCGTGGCGGCGCATTTGGTGCAGCGGAAATATAAGCCGAACGGCCCTTTTTTAATCTCCGTTTCCTCGCCGCACTTTTCACATCGTTCATGGGTTTCCGGCAGTTCCGTTTCTTCAAGCGGGCGCGTATAGCGGCAGGTCGGAAAAGCGCTGCAGGCGTAGAATTTTCCGTAGCGGCCAAGTTTGATGATCATGGGCTTGCCGCAGCGCGCGCAGATTTCGTCGGTCGCCTCTTCCGTCAGCTCTTTCTTGGAAATTATTTTTTCTTTTTCTTTGAGGAGCTTGGCAAACGGTTCGTAAAATTCGCGCAGAATCGGAACCAGAGACGTTTCTCCGGTCGCGATGCGGTCCAGATCACCTTCCATCTTTGCCGTAAAGCCGTAATCAACGATTTGGGGGAAGTGCTCCACAAGAAGGTCGGTTACCTGAAATGCGATTTCCGTCGGTTTGAGTCGGCGGTTTTCCACGCGGAGAACATACCCCCGGTCAATGATGGTCGCGATTGTGGGGGCGTATGTTGAAGGCCGTCCGATGTCATGTTCTTCCAGCGCATGAACGAGCGAGGCATCCGAATATCGCGCCGGCGGTTCGGTAAAGTGCTGATTCGGGGCGACATCAACGGTTCGCACGATCATTCCTTCCCGGAGCTCCGGAAGCACGGTTTCTTTGAGCGACTCCATCCCGACGCGCAGGAATCCGTCAAAGCGGATCACAGAGCCCGTGGCGCGGAATCCGTAGGATGCATCGTCCGCGGTGGTTTCAAGATCAACAGCGCTTGCTTCGAGCATTGCCTCCGGCATTTGGGAGGCGACTGCCCGGCGCCAGATAATCTCATACAATTTTTGTTCGCTGGGCTCCAAGTATTTTTGCGTTTGCTCCGGCGTGCGCCAGGCGGAGGTCGGACGGATTGCCTCATGGGCCTCCTGGGCGAGTTTTGATTTGGTTGTAAACCGGCGAGCTGCGGCAAGGCCATAGGACTCGCCGAAGGTCTTGTGCAGATAATTCCGCACTTCGTCGGTGAATTTTTCAGAAAGAGAGACCGAGTCGGTACGCATGTAGGTGATGAGACCGACCGAACCCTCATCGCCAATCTCCTGTCCTTCGTAGAGTCGCTGGGCAAGCATCATTGTTTGTTTGGCGGTGAAACCAAACTTCCGGTTTGCCTCTTGCTGAAGTGTTGAGGTCGTGAATGGCGCGCTCGGCGTGCGCCGTACTTCTTTTTGTTCCACCGCCGCGACGGCGAATTGCGCCTCCGCGAGCGCGCCGGTGATTTTTTTCGCCTGTGCTTCCGTGGGAATGTCAAATTTTTGGAGCGTTCCCTCACCGATGCGGTGCAGGCGGGCGGCGAATTGCTCGTCTGCGGGCGTCGCGAATGTGCCTTCAATCGTCCAGTATTCCTGCGCCGTAAAGGCGATGATTTCTCGTTCCCGAGAAACGGTGAGGCGGACGGCGACAGATTGAACCCGTCCTGCGGAGAGGCCGCGGACGATTTTTTTCCAAAGGAACGGCGAGAGCTTGTAGCCGACCAGCCGATCAAGGATGCGACGCGCTTGCTGGGCGTCCACCAGTCCTCGGTCAATGGCGCGAGGATTCGCGAGCGCGTGCTCCACCGCCTCTTTGGTGATTTCATGAAACACGATGCGGCGAGCGCGCTCCGGCGGAGTTTTGAGAATTTCCGAAAGGTGCCAGGCGATCGCCTCGCCCTCCCTATCTGCATCAGTCGCGAAGTATACGATTTCTGCGTTTTTCGCCGCTTTTTTAAGTGCGGCTACCGCTTTCTTATTTTTCGGCGGGATTACGTAGTGGGGTTCAAAATTGTTCAGAACATCAACGCCGAGAAGCCGCTTGGGGAGGTCCCGAATGTGACCGTAGGACGATTGCACCACAAACTTCTTTCCGAGAAAGCGGGAAATCGTTTTTGCCTTCGTCGGACTTTCCACGATAACGAGATTTTTTTTCATAGATTCAGGAGGTGAGCGCGTAAGTCATTGCGCCAAGGTTGCGCACTCGTCCTTGAATTTCCATAAGGGTGAGCATAGCGGTCACGTCGGCAATGTCAAGACCCGCTCCCCGCGCGACCGCATCAACATGCTGCGGCTCCGCTCCAAGTTGAGCGAGAATTTTCGCCTCCGTCGGGTTTGCCGTGGATGCTGTTTTTTGTTCGCCCGAGGCGAATCCGCCTTTGGCGGAAGCGTTTGGCATCCCGAGCATTTCAAGCACATCCTGCGGCGATTGGACGGGGTGGGCGCCCAGCTTGATCAAAGCGTTCGGCCCCGCGCTCATTGGCGAATAGATGCTTCCCGGAAGCGCGAACACATCGCGGTTTTGTTCAAGCGCCGATTTGGCGGTGATGAGCGCACCGCTTTTTAGAGAACCCTCAATGACGATGGTTCCAAGTGTGAGCCCGGAAATGATGCGGTTCCGCGCGGGAAAGTGCTCCGGTCTGGGCTCGGTTCCGAGCGGGTATTCGGAAACGACGGCCCCGCGCCCTTCTTTAAGCATTTCGTATGCGAGTTGGGTGTTCGTCGTCGGCGCGATGATATCAACCCCGCTTCCCAGAACCGCCAGCGTCTCGCCCCCGGCGCGAAGCGCGGCCGCGTGAACCACGGCGTCAATTCCCAGCGCCAAGCCGGAAACCACGGTTACACCGGCGCACGCGAGCGCGGCAGCAAAATCTTCGGCTGCACGGCGACCGTAGGGAGTGGGAGCGCGAGTTCCTACGATTGCGATCATCGGTGCTTGGATGTTCAGCGTCCCTCGCACATACAGCGCCGGCGGCGGGTCGTGAATTTCCCGGAGAAGGGGCGGATAGCGGGGATCGTGGATGGGAATCGCCTGCGCGTTTGCTTTGCGGAGGCGCGCGAGCTCTTCGTCTGGGTTCACAGCGCTTCTCTTTGTAATGAGTTTTTCTGCCGCCTCGGGAGGAACCCCTGCCCTAACGATGGCCGCACGGCTTGCGCAAAAAATGCGTTCGGCAGACCCGAACGCTTCAATCAGGCGACGGAAGCGCAGCGGAGTGAGCGCATCCGTGCGCGAGAGCGCGAGCCAGTATTTTAAATCGTTATCCATTGAACCAACTTTGTGCTCTTTCTACCCCATCCTTCAGCGCTGTCTCTATGGCATCGCAGGCGCGGGCAACTGTGGATCCAAGATTTTTTTCTTCTTCACGAGAGAATCGTTCGAGCACGAATTTTTCCGCAGGCGCCTCGCCGCGCAGGCCGATGCCGATGCGAAACCGCGGAAAATCAGAACTTCCAACAGAGTGTATGACGGATTCCGCGCCGTGGTGCCCTCCGGCGCTGGCTCCCACCGAAATACGCAAGGCGCCCAGCGGTAAATCAAGGTCATCGTGCACGATCCACAGGTCCCCGTCGAGGAGCTTATGGAATCGAAAAAGCGGCCCGACGGACTCTCCCGAAGCGTTCATAAATGTTTGGGGCAGGGCAAGCAGGATTTTTTCTCCCGCGATGTGTGCAAACGATCCCTTCGCAATCTCCGCATTCCAACGCTTTTCGAATCCGAAATGAGAAAAATTGGAATGATGGCGCTCACGGAATTGCTCCACCGCATGGGCGCCGAGATTGTGCCGCGTATTTTGGTATTCCGCGCCCGGGTTGCCGAGTCCAACGATGAGTTTCATAAAAATGGGGTCAGCCACAGAAAATGGGGTCAGCCACCATTTATTATTTTTGGCCTCCCCACCTTCCTTAAAGTTTGCTCGAGATTGAATCTTTTTACGATACGGTCTATCCAACTATCACCCCCGTAAGGATTACCTTTAGTAATTGATCTCCTGATTGCCTCCTCCTCATCTTCCGTTTGTGCTTGATTGAGCCAGTTTGAGTAATCCTGCGGCGCAGGAACCGGCCATGTTGAGAGAAGTTTCTTTTGTTCTTCCGTTCCACTCTCTCTCCTCCAAGCGCTAGACCATTTCCAATTTTCTGCTTTTCCAACAAGATTTGCCTTTCTGGCGTTGCGTTCTACATAGCGCACGAGGGTAAGAAAATGATTGTCATCTTGGCATAAAAACGATTTGTATCTGCCCTGGTAAAGATGACCTTGCCCGATAGTGCCTTTCTCGGTATGCCACCTTCTCGTGTGCGTATTGGTGAGCCAACCAATGAATTTAGCAAGGTCTCCATCATTCTTTGGGTAGAGGACTAAATGCCAGTGATTGGGCATGATGCAATAAGACAGTACCCTCATATCATATTTCTCCACCGCTTCTTCAAGTATATCCTCAAAAAGTTGGTAGTCTTTGTCGCTATCAAATATCTGCACCCGAGCATTAGCTCGATTGAGTACATGGTACACAAATTCACCAACATCTGTTCTTTCTACTCTGGGCATAAGCATAGTATATCATAAAATGGTGGCTGACCCCATTCCCATAAAATGGTGGCTGACCCCATTCCCCATTCATTCACATTCCATTCACATTCCATGACCCCATTCCACTTAACGCTGTGGATAATTATGATGATTTTGGCTTGACTTGAAGCAAAATTTATGGTATATTATACGCATAAGTTCCTGTAAAAGAAGAAATTGATGCCATGAGGCGGTTTCCCATGCGCCGCTCCATGGGGAGTAAGGGTACTCCTCGAGGGACGCGAAATAAAAATAAAAAAATTGGAACGCTTCTTTTTGCGTTCACTATTTTGTTTTTTGCGAGCGCGGCAGGAGCGAGAGCGGCTGATCTTCAGTCGCTTACCGCCAACGCTCGCGAGGGCGGGGCGCTTTTGAGGAGAGCCGCGCAAGAGGTGGCGCAAGGCGTACGTGGTGCTGTTGCCCCTCGCGCCCGCGCTGTGTCCGAGACCGTCCGCGATGGCGCCGCTGCGGTCGGGGGCGGAGTTCGGCGAGGCGCCGTTGGGGCGGTCGTCGCATTTCATGGCGGCACAAGCGCTTTGGACAATGGCCTGGATGCGGCGGCAGGCAGCGTCCAATCCACATGGCGCGACGGCGCATCGTTTTTCGGAAATATCGGCGGCGGAATCTCGCGAGGCGCGCAAGTAGCCGCCCGCGAGGTGCGTGGAGCGGCAAGCGATGCGGGAGCGGTAGCGCGACAGGGCGCGAATGCCCTCGGCCGCGGAGTTTCCGTTGTCGCCGCTCCCGTACGCGAGGCGCTCGGTGATGCTGGCGCGGCGTTGCAAGGGGGCGCGGCGGCAGTCGGCAGCGGTCTTTCTGTTGCGGCTTCGGCGGTTGGGGAGACGCTCGGCGACGCCGGCGCTGCAGTTGGGGCAACGGCTCGCGGCGTGGGGCGCGGAGTTTCCGCCGTCATCAGGCCGGTGCGGGATACCGTTGCCGACAGCGCGACCGTTGCGCAAGGAGCGGCTGCGAGTATTTCGGGAGCGCTTGAGCGTCTTGGGTTTGAGAGAGCGGGGTCGGAACGTGTTGTGACGGAGACGCAAGAACCAGCGCCTTCTGCTTTAAGTCTGCAAGAACGGGAAGCGCCGAAAGAAGGTCCTCCGCCAGTTACTGCTCCGAAACCACCATCCACCACCTCGCCGTCTTTGCAACCCTCCTCTCCGACAGATGGTTTGTCTGTTGTACGGAATCCTGTGAGCGTTATTCCAACCGCGAGTGCGCCCGCGTCGAGCGACCTCCGTGTTGGCGACAATTTCTCCGTTGAGGCCAAGACAGGCACCCTCGTTTCTGGCGGGGAGCTCTTTTTGACGAGCGGAAACGCGACGCTGAAGGGATTGCGCGTGACTGGTCTTGTTGACTTTAGCGGTGCGCAAGTAATAGGCCTTCCGACCGCGAGCGCGCCGACATATTCTCCCGCGCCGGTCTTTACGCTCGCCGTGCAGCAGAACGCTCAACTTTCCGGTTCTTTCCACGGATTGGATGTGCAGGACGTGGGCACGATCAAGAATCTCACGGTTTCCAATAACGCCACCATCACCAACAACCTCACCGTGAGTAATACTTTGACGGTTACGAACGGCCTGACCGTGAACGGCACCATAACGGCGAGCTCTTCAAGCGGAACATCCACTTTTGAAAATTTGTCTATAACCGGCAACACCCGCCTTGGCGATGCAAGCGGTGATACCGTTGAAATCCAAGGCCGTTTTACGACATCGCTCCTCCCAGCCGTAAATAATTCTGTTGACCTCGGCGCTTTCGCCAATGCATGGCGCGACATCTACGCTTCGAGCTCCCTCCGCGTCGGCTCTGGCGCCGCCTCAAGCACCATCTCTTCATCCGGCAACATCACTTTGACCGGCCATATCTTTCCGGGCTCCAACAACGCCTCTGACCTCGGGGCTTTCGGAACCGCTTTCCGCGACATCTACGCTTCGAGCTCCCTCCGCGTCGGCTCTGGCGCCGCCTCAAGCACCATCTCTTCATCCGGCAACATCACTTTGACCGGCCATATCTTTCCGGGCTCCAACAACGCCTCTGACCTCGGGGCTTTCGGAACCGCTTTCCGCGACATCTAC
>JBBTXB010000130.1:0-6641 GCA_038062475.1 Patescibacteria group bacterium | reverse complement strand
AAGGTCAGCGGTCTCTTCCTCCGCCGGCTCGTAATCGCACGAATCTCCCATCTTGCGAGACACGTAGACGATCTTCAACGGCCGACGCAGCGACATGTGGCACTGCCGATCCGGCGTCAGTTCGAAAAACGAATCTCCCGACTTGCCGTCAAAGCGGAAACCGAGCCGAACTGCGACCGCGCGGAGAAATATACGCAGATCATCGGTGTCATCACTTGCCGCGAAGAGGACTTCTCTCGAATCGCGCGGAAATACGCGAATCGTCGGCGTGTTGTCCACTTCGTAGGGAAATACGGCGCCTGTGGGGTCGTGGAAGTCGCCGGTATCCGGATGGTAGTGGGGCACCTCGTCATTGAGGGAAACCCTGCACTGGTAATCGCCGGTCTCAATGACGTATCGCTCCCCGTCGAGGGGCGTTCGTTCGTCCAGTCCTTTCCGGAGCAGCGGCCGAACGAGCCGCAAGATGGCGCCTACCGGAGACGGGGGGCCGAACACATAGACGCCCCCGAGCGTGAGCGTCTCCTTGCCCTGAAATCGGAGCAGCAGTTGCCGCACGACCTCGGTGAGAGCATCCGCCAGCCGCAACCCCCAGCCATTCCCATGCACCGCGGCGAAGTCGTTGTCCAGCAAATCAGGTTGGGTAAAAGGCATCGTTCCTCCTGCGCTAGATATAGACCATTTGCCCCATTTCGTCAAGCGTATTCCTTTGTTATACTACCTCTATGCCCGCCCAAGTTTTTCTCCAAAACGCAAAGATGACAAAAAGAGGACGTGTGCACAATGGAGAGCGCGTGCGGGAAGGCGCGCAGAAGCGAAAAATTTAGGCGGATATGCGGATCGGTATTGACGCGCGATTTTACGGAACGGAAACGGGCATCGGCCGATACTTGGAACGGCTCATTGCCGAACTTGAAGTAATTGATCCCGTTAGAGGCCGCCCTGCCGAAGACACGACTACGACCGCCTTGGGTCCCGTTAGAAGTAGCCCGCCCGCAGGCCCTTACGGGCGCGCAAGCGCGGGCGCGACTTCTAACGGGATGGGGCAATCTGCCTCTAACGGGATTGACCGCGAGCGGGAGTATGTCATTTTTCTTCGCCCCGAAAACGCGGATCGCTACACGCCAAAAAACCCGCGCTTCCGGAAAGCCATCGCCGACCTCCGTTGGTACACCCTCCGAGAACAGGCATTGCTCCCCCGCATCCTCGCGCGCGAGCGCCTGGATCTCATGCACTTTCCACATTTCAACGTCCCGCTCGGGTATAGAGGGGCGTTCGTGGTCACCATCCACGACTTGATACTGCTCCACTATCCATCACGGCGGGCGACTACATTGGGACCGTTGATCTTCGCCGCAAAATATTTCGGATATAAACTGGTAATTGGAAACGCCGTGCGACGCGCGCGAGCAGTACTCACGGTTTCAGAGTACTCGCGACAAGAAATTCTCCGCACCTTCCCCGTGCCAGCCGATCGCGTGGTGGTAACCCCGCTCGCGGCCGGGCTTCCGCACAATGCGACAGCGCCGCGACAAATACCGCCGCGACCATACGTCCTCGCTGTTGGAAACAGCTATCCGCACAAAAATCTTGAACGTATGTTGCGCGCCTTTGCCGCGCTGTACAAGAAAACAGGCGAGGGCTATGAACTGGTACTTGCCGGACCGGAGGACTTTTTCCGGAAGCGACTGCGTGAGGAGGCGCGCGCGCTCGGGATAGAAGCCGCGATCCGTTTCGCCGGAGCCGTCTCCGACGCGGAGCTCACGGGCCTCTACCGAAACGCCGCTCTCTTTGTCATTCCGTCACTTACCGAAGGGTTCGGAATGCCGCCGCTCGAAGCCATGACTGCGGGGGTTCCCGTCGCTGCCGCAGCCGCAGGATCACTCCCCGAAGTGCTCGGCGACGCAGCAACCTATTTCAACCCGCAGGACGAAAACGACATGCGCGACGCGCTCCTGCGCGGCCTAACAGACAATTCGCTTCGCGAAACTCTCGTTGCCCGAGGGTTTACACAGTCAGCCACATACAGCTGGCGCGCGTGCGCAGAGCGTACGCTCGCAGTGTACGAAAAAGCTCTCACCAATGCCTCGAAAAATAAAAAATAAGAAAAATCACCGAGAGCCGACGCAGAACCCCCCGATCGTTCAACGGATGCCGCACGATCCCTCGCCGCACCTCCTCCACCTGCGGCTGCCGGCCGCCCCAAGTGAGCCGCGCGCGGCGCGTGCCCCCCGCTCGCTGCCGTCGCTCCCGAAGCTTCCCTTTTCCAAAATTCTTCCGGGTATTTCGGAAGACGAGTATCGGAGCATGAACCCGCAACGCGCGCGCCCGCTCCGCAAGCGCTTGGAACTTTCGCTTCTCGGAAGCACAGTGGAGATGTGTCGCGACATCATTCCGGCCGCCGGCGAGCGGAGCGTTACAAGGAAACCTGCGCGACCGCGGATGAGCGTTTCTGTGATGAAGCAGCCGCGCGCGCTTCCACCCTTGCGCTTCCGCCTTCCGCGCATTCGGCTTCAATTCCCAACTTTGGCATGGGGCCTGCCCGAGCTTTCGTTACCGTTCGCCTGGCAACGATCCATCGCCGGATTTTTGATTTTTTCAATTCTCCTCCTGTCGCCGTTTGAAATCGCCTCAAGGGTGACCGCCGCCGCGACTCTCGCACTTCGTGTTCCGTCGGAAAGCTCATCGGCGCTTGATCGGCTCCTCGCCGGCGTATCAAGCGGAGACCCATCTGCTGCGCAGGCCGCTGCAGAGACCTTTTCGCTTGCGCGCTACGACCTCAATAAGGCACTGGGGCTCTTGGGCGGAATTCCGGCATTTCTCCCCGTCGCGAGCCAAAAAATTGAAAGCGGGGCGCGACTTCTTGCTGCGGCAGAATCGCTCTCCGAAGCGGCGACGGTCGTCGCTACGGGAGTGCAGACCGCGCGCGCCGACGGTACTCCCGTCGCACGCATCAGGGTGCTCCGTAACGCTTTCGGGACGGCGCTGCCGCTCTTGGACCAAGCGCTCACCTCTCTCGCCGGCGTGAATCCGGAAGCGCTCCCCGAACTTTCGCCGGAGGTACTCCGCAATGTGACGGATCTTGTCGCGACCTCCCAGGCGGCGATCACTGATCTTCTCCGCGCAACGGATGTCGCAACGGCGCTCTTCGGATCCGATGAACCGCGCCGGTATCTTTTCGTTTTCCAAAATAACACCGAGCTTCGCCCCACTGGCGGCTTCATCGGCAGCTTCGCGGAGGTTGATGTAAGAAGGGGCGAAATTCTTGCCCTCCGTATGCCCGGTGGCGGTTCGTATGACCTCCAAGGGACGCTCCGCGAACGCGTTGCCGCCCCGCAGCCGCTGCAGCTTATCCAGCCGACATGGCAATTCCAAGACGCAAACTGGTTTCCGGATTTTCCAACTTCAGCAAAAAAGCTCGCCTGGTTTTATGAAAAGAGCGGGGGACCGACCGTGGACGGAGTCGTGGCAATCACCGCCGGGCTCGTTACCGACATTCTTAGAGTTGTGGGCCCGATAGAGATGCCGGAATATGGACGAACCATATCTGCGGAAAACTTCATCGCCGAGACGCAAAAAATCGTTGAGCTGGAATATGACCGCGAGGAAAACAAACCGAAACAATTCCTTGCGGATCTCGCCCCGCGGCTCATTCTCCGCATACGAAACGCATCGCAGGAAGAAATGCTTTCGCTTCTTGCGGTCATTGATCGCGGACTCCGCAGCAGGGACGTCCAGTTTCAAACGCGGAACCCGGAACTGCAGGCACAGATCGTCTCCCTTGGCTGGTCCGGAATGATACTTGAAACATCGGGCGACTACCTCTCACTCGTTCATGCAAATATCGGCGGGCAGAAAACTGATGCAGTTATTGAAAATCGCGTCCACCACCATGCGGACATCTCGCCGGACGGCGAGGTGACGGTCACGGTCACCATTGAACGTGACCATCGCGGGGTTCCGGGCGAACTGTTCACTGGCGTGCGAAATGTAGACTATGTACGCGCGTATGCTCCCTTTGGAAGCGTGCTCCTTTCGGCAACCGGATTCGTTGCCCCGCCCCCGGAACTGTTCGAGCCTCTTCCCGACGGGACAATGGTGGACACTGATCTCGCGGTGGTTGAAGGCGCGGGTGTCACGGCCATTGAAGGCACGCGCGTTACTGAAGAGTTCGGAAAAACCGTTTTTGGGAACTGGATCCAAGTGGACCCGGGCGAGACGGCGCGCGCAGAGCTTCGCTATCGCCTCCCCTTCCGCCTAGAACTCACCGGAGCAACTGATCCTGCCGCCTACACGCTCCTCGTCCAAAAACAGCCGGGGCTGCGCTCGCTCATCTTCCGCCACTCCGTTTCTCTCCCGCAGGGATCCCGCGCCGCATGGACCTACCCCGAAACCGTCCCCGCTCCGATGACTGGCGACCTGCTCTTCGGCACGCTCATCACCCATGAATGAAGCATGTGTCTTGAAACACAAAACATATACATGAAGATACGCTTTACGATTAGTGCTTCATGTTTCATGCTTCACGCTTCATAATTCTATGACCGAAGAGGAACGCAACGACCATCCTGCCACCGAGCAACCGACGAGGAACCGCGCGGCTCGAACACGCCGTACTTCTCGTTCGCGAAAAAAAGAAATTGACCAAGGACTGCGCGAAATCTACGAACACGGGGGCGAAACTCCGAACTTCAATGAGCTGGAACAGGCCGAGGGGGGTCGCGTGCGGAAGACCCTCCTTGGGGTAACCGTATTTTTTGCGTTGCTCGCGGCGGTGGCGTGGACCGGATTTTTTGTTTTCAAACCGTACCTGCGTTCGGGAGGAAGCGCGGTGAAGCTGGAGATTGAAGGACCGAACGAAGCGAAATCCGGCGAAGAAATCGCCTACGCCATCAACTACCAGAACCAAGAGCGCTCGCCGCTTGCGCAGGCAACGCTCACGGTTCTGCTTCCCAAAGAGTTTACCCTCGCCGAAGCGAACCCCACACCTACCGAACCGAATACGTGGATCATTGGGAGCTTGGACCCAGGAGAGCAGGGAAGCGTGACGCTCCGCGGAACGGTGACTGGTGAAGTGGGGGGCCTTTCCGTTCTCCAAACGCTCCTCACCTATCGCCCCGCAAACTTTAATTCTGATTTTGAACACGCCGCGTCTCTCGGCACGAAACTTACGAGTTCTGTCCTCACACTTGAACTCATGGGACCGGAAGAGGCGACGAACGGAGAACCGGCGCCATTTGAAATCCGTTACCGAAATGACGGCGCAGCGGCGGCAGGACCGCTTGAAATTCACTTCTCGGGAGCGTCCCATTACCTCGTTGAATCAACCGACCCGCAAACGACTGATGATGCAACCGTCTGGCGCGTGGATTCGCTTCCGCCCAATGAGGAACGGGTCATAAAAGTAAATGGCAGTTTCGCCTCCGATGCGGAAGGGACGAATGAGACCGGCGCGAGCATCGGACTCCTCGCTGACGGAACCTTCCTCACCCAGGCGCGGGCGACCAGCACCACCAAGCTCGGCAAAGGCGCGCTCGTCCTTACGACGATCGTGAACGGTTCTGCCGCGGACTTCACCGCGAACCCGGGCGACAATCTGCTTATGTCTGTGACTGTTGAAAACGCGAGCGACGAAACGCTACGCGATCTCACCATCATCCTAAATATTGAACCGACGCCGGAAACCGGGCTCCTGGACTGGAAGACATTAGAACCACGCGATGGCATTGGCGCGCGTGAGCGCGTGCGCTGGACCAAGCGCGAGGTGCCGACGCTCGCGAAACTGAACCCCGGAGAACGCACGACCGTAGACGCTTCCATCCCCTTGAACGCAGCGCCCGCCCCTTCCAGCACGCGAAACGAACAAGTAGAAATTTGGGCCGAAGGGGCAATAAAAGGCCGCAAGCAGACCCTCCAAAGCCGGCGTGTAGTCGTAAGACTCCTGTCTGATTTGAAGTTCCAAGTAGGGTCGCGCTATTACTCCGATGAAGACATCGCAGTCGGAACGGGGCCGCATCCGCCGCGCGTAGGCCAAACCTCCACCTATCGCGTCTTCTGGAATCTCACCAACTCGCTCCATGCCCTGGGACCAATCACCGTTTCCACCAAACTTCCGCCGGGGGTTGCATGGACGGGGAGATCGGAAGCGAATCTGGGTTCGCTCACCTTTGATTCCGCCTCGCGGACCGTGAGCTGGCAGATCGCAAACCTTGCCTCGCCGCTCCCTGCGGACGCGCCGCTTCCGGCCGCAAACTTTGAAGTGGGCATCACCCCCACCGCGAACCAAGCCGGTTCCGTCATCACGCTCACGGAGCCAACCTCCGTTACCGCTCACGACCAGAATGCTGATGCTCTCATTTTCCAGAGTATTGCGCCTCTGGACACAAATCTCGCCGGCGACCCAAACCTCGCGGGCCGCGGTGAGGTGGTGCCGTGAGCGAGAACGTAGAACGTAGTACGTAGATATAAAAAATGCCCGGACGACGATTGTCGAACCGGGCTTTGCGTTTTATTTACGCCACCTGTTGGACGAGCGTTTCTTCGAGCAAACGCTTCGCCTCATCCGCGACCTCATGGTCGCGCACCAGCGCCTCAATGAAGCGAGGCGCGAGTTCGTACAGACGATCCTGAACGCCGCGCGGCAT
>JBBTXB010000129.1:0-8243 GCA_038062475.1 Patescibacteria group bacterium | reverse complement strand
CGCCGCGCGCCGAGACGGCAAACGCTACGTCGCCACGTTCGCGGAAAAATACCCGGCTGCTGGCGAGACGTGGTTCTGCAGGATTGACAGGAACACGAACTACGCCCTCACGAAGGCAGTGTACGTCACCGCCGTCCTCAAGGTTCCGGACAAGGACCCGCGACGCGACCTTGAAGAGCTTGCGCAGACAGTCCAAGCAACATGGAACCTCCACCCAACGCTCCTTCAGTGAAAACGTACCGCTTCCTTGAAAACGCGCCGCCCCGATCTAACCATTGGGGCGGTTTTTTAATACTGGCAGGATACCAAAAAGTGACGGCCGTCACTTTTTGGTATCATCTCGTTTTGTGGGTGGGACTCTTTAACACCTATTGACAAGGGCTTGGTTTTGAACAATACTGACTCGTCCCTTAACAAAGGAGTGTACACATGAAACGGTTGATCGCAGCTCTTTTCATTGCGTCCCTGATCCTCGTGATCGGCGGCTGCCCTCCCCTGTCCGAGACATCACCCCTCCCGTTCGCGGATCAGAAGATCGAGGAGATCAAAGCATCCATGCGCTTCTTCAAGCACCCGGCATCCGGTCTGTGCTTTGCGACCGCTTCCTACTTCCCAACGGCCCTCGCCTTCGTAATGACCGAGGTTCCTTGCGAGAAGGTCGAGCACCTACTCGCCAACAAGTGAGACATCGCCATCCATTCCGGATGGCATTTTTGTTTGGCTCGAGATTTCTAAACCTTTCTATTCCACCATTCGCGCGAATGGTGGAATAGTACAGAATATGGAAATAAGCAGTAGCGAGAACGCGCTCGTTTGGCGGATCACCGTAACGCTCTCACCGCTCGCACAAACTGATCCCCGCGGTCAAATTCGTGTTTGAAAAGTCCGAATGATGCTGCACCGGGCGAAAGGAGAACAATGTCTCCTTCTTGCGCTGCGGAGACGGCGGCTCGCACCGCCTCACGCATGCTCGAAACCGGCCGCGCTTTCCGGTGAAGTGCTTTTTGCAATTTCTCCGTTGCAGAGCCGGGAAGGAGAACCACTTCTTTCGCGTATTTTTGAATCGCTTTCGCCAATGCGCCGAATTGGAGATTCTTGTCTGACCCGCCCGCGATCAAAATAACCTTTTCTCCGGCAAACGTTCGCAACGCCGCGATTGCCGCATCCGGACTTGTGGCCGCGGTGTCATTGTAAAACTTTATCCCTCGTACTTCCCGCACAAACTCCAAACGATGCGGAAGTCCGCGGAAACGGCGGAGTGCACTCCGAATCGCGGCGTTCGGAACGCCGACCGCTTTTGCCGCGGTGGCTGCCGCCAGAACATTCATCACATTATGCGCGCCAGGCAGCATAATATCTTTCACGGCACAAACTCGCGTCTCTTTCCCGTCTTCCCGCACCACCATAGCGCCGCCGCGAACGAATGCTCCGTTCTCTTCTGGAAATGATTTGGCAGAAAACCACAACCGGCCTCCGGGGACGCGTTTCCCCAGCTTGCGCGTCTCGGCATTGTCCCGATTCACGACCGTGACATCATCCGGCCCTTGAAAGCGAGTTAAATTTTCTTTCGCGGCGATATACTCTTTCATCCCGCGATAGCGATTCAGGTGATCTGGAAAGATGCTGGTGAGCACCGCGACGCGCGGGTGCAAACGATGCGCCGGAAACCGCTCCAAGTGCCAAGACGAAAGTTCCAACACCACCCACGGCTTCCGCCGCGCTGCGCGGACGCGATCGAGGAGGTCGAACATGGCTACCTCACGGATATTGCCGCCGAAGACCGCGGGAATTTTTGCCGCCCGCAGCATCTCAAAAATAAGACGCGTGGTGGTTGATTTTCCCCGTGTGCCGGAAACTCCGATAATCGGCGCCGGGCACATCTGAAAGAAAAGACTGGCCTCATTTTCAACCGGCACGTCGGCGCGCTCCGCAGCGCGGATGTATGGCGACTCCTTCGGTACCCCCGGGTTTTGAATAACGAGATCCGCGTTCGTAAAATCGGCTTTGCGGTGTCTCCCCAAAACAAAATGAGCGCGACCCGCGCGCCTCACTGCTGCAACAGACGGGGCTAGTTCTTTCGCGGTTTTTAAATCCGTAACCGTAAGCCGAGCGCCATGCCGCAAGAGCCATCGGGCCAGCGCAACTCCCCCGCCATGGAGGCCGAGTCCCGTCAAAGTCACGCGTTTATTTTTAAAATCAGAAGGACTCATCCCGTTAGAGATAACTTGCGATTAATAAATACTTTTTGCCAAAAAGAATCGCGGATATGATGAGCAGATTGCATAGCGAATCACGTCCCGACAAGTCGGGACTATCTCTAACAGGACTCATCCCGTTAGAGATAACTTGCGCTTAATAAATACTTTTTGCCAAAAAGAATCGCGGATATGATGAGCAGATTGCATAGCGAATCACGTCCCGACAAGTCGGGACTATCTCTAACGGGACTCATCCCTCACAATTTACACACATGCTTTATATTCTTCTCCGAATCCTTTCGTAGACAACCGAACGGTGCATGATTGCGAAAACAAAAACGACATTGCTTTCGATTCTGTAAACAATCCGATAATCACCCACCCGGATTTTCCGATGGCCTTTCAGTGAACGCCGGAGCGGGATGCCGAACAAATCCGGTCGTGTCGCTAGCTTCTGTTCTATCGCGGTTTTAATCCTCAACCGATTGTTGACATCGATCTTGGGGATATCGTCACGCACCACGAGCGGATGGTATTTGACGACGCACCTTATCCCCATGCCTTTTCATGCGAAACGAATTTCCCTTTCTTCTTTTCACGCTGTTCGGCAACTGCAAGTAGAGCATCGTCTTCTTCGAGCTCAACCGCTCGCGCCAAGAGTTCAAGCGCCTTGCTCGAGACCGGTTGTTCGTCTCGCACGGCCAAACGGTGCAAGGCGCGGTCAAGAACTGCCGGGACAGAAAGATTGATGCGGTGCTTACGAGTGGGCATAAAGGTTCTATATAGTTTAGTAACTCTAGAGTAACACCTACATCCCAGTGACGTCAACACGGGCACGGCGGCTTCTCATGAAAGAAATTTTCCTGTAAGCCGCGCCCAGCGCACGGCAACCATGGCGTAAAACACGGTGGTAAACATTTTAATATATTGCCAAAGGCCGACTAAAAAACCGACCTTTTCCATCTTGCGGCGAATCGTGAGTCCGGGAAGCGGCGTGCTTCCGTACGGGAGGTGGCGACTGCGGCAGGAATAGTTCATAGCGATCTCTACCATGAAGCCGTGAAGATACCGAGGGTTCACTCGCTCAAAGACGCTCCGGTGAAGCGCGCGTTCGCCGCCGATCAAAGGGAGGTACGCGGAGAGCTTCGTCAAAAACGGCCCGCGGTCGCGGAGAGCCGCGTTCATGACTTTCTGTCCGCTTAAAACCGGTGCGAGTACCGCACGCAAATGTTCCGCAGTAAGTCCGCGCAAATCGGCGTCAAGAAAAAAAATGATCGGCGCGTCAGTGTGCGTAAGACCATGCTGCATGGCCTCGCCCTTTCCCTCCGCAGGCATCACGTCAACCTTCGTCGCTCCGGCCGCACGCGCCACCTCCGCCGTGCGGTCAGTGGAGCCGTTTGCAACCACGATCACTTCATCAATGTCCGAAAACGAAACAAGCGTCCGAACAATCTCTCCGATCGTCGGCTCTTCGTTATAGGCAGGAACTATAGCGGCAACTCTTGGTTTCTCTTGCCCAGTAGTATCTCTGATACTGCCCATCCTCGCTCGGAAATCGGAGAGCAGACTCTCCGCATTTCGCTCGCTTCGTTGGGCAGTAGAAATTCGACTATTTTTTTCTTCCATACTCCGAATTGAGTGTTCGCGGTAATCGCTGACTAACTTTTTATGACCCCAAGTCTTTTGTCATCGAGGCGTAGGCGCCTCGATGAGGTCGAACTTTCACTACTGGGCTTGCATACGAGCTGTCAAAAGTATACCCTGAAATAGCTCTTTCGGAGGAAATTTCATGCGTAAAATTCAGGTCGGCCAGTACACGCTCGGATTCATTGAAGGAGACAGTATCTTCACGATCTCCGACGGCCGTTGGACATACGCCTGCGGAGAAACGGTCGTCTCGCGCGGCATCGGATATCCGCTTGTTCCTGCCGGAACCGTCGGCGTCATCGTTAGCATCCACCGCCCGAACTAGAACGGCCGTACAAGCGACGTCATCGGCGTGGAATTCCAAGCGGGAATCGGCTTCTGCTGGATGAAATTCGGCGAGGTGGTGCCGCCAAGGCCGAACTGACTGAATGGTCCTCGAGGGCCATTTTATTTTTCCGCCCTCATCGCCTGAAACTGCATGACGAGCTCCTTGATGCGGCGCTCTTTTTCCGCAGAATCAAAAACCTCACGGCGTATCCGTGCCTTCTCCATCCGAATGAACTTTTTTACGCCTCTCGAAAATTTGCGACGAGCCATAGAGTTCGTACGTAGTAAGTAGAAGGTGGTATGTAGATCGAACGGCCGGTCACGTCTTCGCTCGCGCGCGACTCGTCTCTACGTTCTACGTTCTACCTTCTTGCTCATGCTGCCAAACGCGAAGATGAGCTTTGTTGCCTCTATCAATAAGACATCAACGATACCAAGCCCGAGGAGAACTGTCCACTCGCGCACTCCAAGCGGCACCGTGCGCAGAACGTGCTGCAACGGCGGCGCATAGACGGCAACAAAGAGGAGCCCGAGTCCTAAGAGCACCGCGCCGTTCAAACGGCGGTTCCGGAACGGATTTGATTGCCACATACCCTCGCGTAGATTCCGACAGGCGTATACATAAAAAAGCGAGTCAATTGCGAGTCCGCCGAAAACCATTGTCCGCGTGAGGGCAATATCGCCGGTCGCGCGCCAGTAAAAAAGAAAGACGGCGAAGAGGAGCGCATTCGTCAAAATAGCGATCACGGCAAGGAGCATCTTCATCTCGCGATCAAGGATCGGCGCCGACCTCTGGCGCGGACGGCGGCGCATGACGCCGGGCTCTGCGGGATCAAACGCAAGTGCGATATTCGGGAACGTATCCTCAATCAAATTGACCCACAGAATCTGCGCGGCGAGAAGCGGAATCGGAAGACCCGCGAAGAGACTCCCGGCAACGAGCAGGATTTCCGAAAAACTCCCCGCAAGGAGGTAAAGCACCACCTTCTTGGTGTTGTCAAACATTACCCTCCCCTCCTCAATCGCCTTCACGATCGTTTTGAAATTATTATCAAGAAGTACGATGTCCGCCGTTTCCTTGGCGACATCCGTCCCCGAAGCAAGCGCGACACCCACGTCCGCAGTTCGTATGGCGGGCGCATCGTTCACACCGTCGCCGACGAAGGCCACTACTTCCTGGCTTTCGCGGAGGGCTTGGACGATGCGCACCTTCTGCGCTGGCTCGACGCGGGCATAAATGGAAATCTTTCCCGCGGCCTCCCGCAGCGCCGCATCATCCATGAGCGCGAGTTCCGCGCCGTCGCGCACCGATCCCTTCCCGCCCGGGAAATCGAGTTCCTCGGCGATCATCTCCGCCGTCTTCCGATGATCGCCGGTAACGATGATGGGGCGCACTCCTGCGGCGCGCGCTTGCCGGAGCGTTTCCGCCACGCTGGGCCGGAGCGGGTCCTTTAATCCCACGAGTCCGACAAGCACCATATCCGCAATCTCGGACTCCGCAAGCGTGGTAACCTCCGCAGGAACTTTTTTATAGCCAACCGCAAGGAGCCGCAGGCCGCTGCCGCTCAAACGCTCAATATGGCCGGCGATTTCTTTACGCAGCACGGGAGTGATCGGCGCGGATTTTCCGTCAATCGCGAGGGACGAGGATTGTTCTAACACGACCTCCGGCGCTCCTTTGAGGCAGATGACGCCCTCCCGCGCGGCGCTGCGATGGAGGGTTGCCATAAATTTACGTTCTGAATCAAAGGGAATCTCATCCAATCGCGGAAACCGCTTCCGGTATTCCTCGGGATCAAAGCCGGCCTGAATCGCGGCGAGGAGAAGGGCCGTCTCGGTAGAGTCCCCAATCGCTTTCCATTCCGCAAACGGAGACTCCTGGTTTGTAATCGCCGCATCATTGCACAGCAGGCCAAACCGGAGCGTCATCATGTGCGTTTCGTCCTCCGCCCCTCCAACGAGCGCGCGTATCCCGGACTCCCCCACCACCTCCTTCTTTCCAGACCAGATATGCGCAACGCGCATCTCTCCCTCCGTGAGCGTTCCCGTCTTGTCAGTGCAGATCGCCGAAACGCTCCCTAACGTCTCCGCCGCGATAAGCCGCCGCACGACCGCCCGTTCGCGCAGAATCCTTCGCATACCGACTGTCAAAATGACCGTTACAGAAATGGCGAGCCCTTCGGGAATAGCCGCGACTGCGACGGCAACGGAGAGAAGAAAAATTTCTGCGAATGTTTTACCGGTGGCGATACCGGCCCAAAAAATAATTGCGGCGACCGTAACGACAATAATGCCAACCCAGCGCGAGAGCCGCGCGAGCTGGCGCTGGAGCGGAGTCCGCGCCTCCGGAACCTCGCGCACGAGCTTCACGATTCCCCCGAATTCCGTGCTCTCGCCGGTCGAGGTAACCACGGCCAACCCTCGCCCGCGCTGCACGATCGTCCCGAGGTATGCCATATTCGCGCGTTCCGCGAGCGCGGTGCCCGCGGGAAGCGGGTCGGTGCGTTTGGAAACGGGGGCGGACTCGCCGGTCAATGCCGCCTCTGAAATCTGCAGATCATATGCTTCCAGAATCCGAACGTCCGCCGGCACACGCTCGCCGGAAGAAAGCACAATGACATCTCCCGGCACCAGCTCCCCCGCGGCAATTTCAGACTCACTTCCGCCGCGAACGACCCGCACATGAGGCGCGAGGTACGTTTTGAGCGCCGCGAGCGCTCGGGTGGCGCGATACTCCTGGAAAAATCCGACTGCCGTATTCACCGCAACCGCCGCGAGGATCACGATCGCATCAGTTAACTCCAGAAGAAATGCGCTGATCGCGGCCGCGATTACAAGCAGGTAAATGAGCGGACTCGCGAACTGGGAGAAGAGAATGCGAAAACCGCCGCGAGCCGGACGCTCCGGGAAACGATTCGGCCCGTGCCGCCGCAGCCGCTCGCGCGCTTCATCAGCAGAAATGCCCGCCACCGAACTTTCGAGCAATACGAGCGCTTTCTCCGCGCTCTCGCTCCACAAGGATCCTGTACGCATATAAAAAAAGTACCATGGATAGGTTACTCCGGTATAGCGCCCTAAATGAATTGTGGACTTCAGGAATTCGCGGTTTTTCGAAGAAACGGCAACTGTTCCCCGAAGACTGCGATGGCGCTTGAAGCAAGAATGATTGCGCCGCCCAGCGCTGCGGTGGATTTTACCGGCTCGCCTAAAAAAACGGCGGCGGCCGCGATGGCAATTACCGGCTCGAGGTATGAAAGCGCGGTTACTTGATCTACCGGCCTCTTCCGGAGCGCGTAATAGTACAGGATATTTCCCAACATATTATTGAGAAGGCCGAAGATAATCAGTTTGACCACGGTCACGCTATCAATCGTGAGACCGGGACTCCACGAAAGTATGGCGAACGGGAGGAGCAGGAGGGATGATATCCCGAGCGCGAATGTAAGAATCACATCTTGTGGCAGCGCGTCTTTGAATGCGGGAACTTGAACATTGAACCAGGCGTAGAACACTGCCGAAAGAAGTCCCAAAATAATGCCCCAGCTATTCCCCCAGAAAGAACCGTACCATGTGAGCTGTGGAGCGAGAAGAATCACGAGTCCCAAAAACCCAAGCACCACGGCGATAAACCCCGTCTTCGGAACGCGCGTACGTAGAAACAGCGGGACAAAAACAGCTGCTGTAAGTACCGCTTGCGTGGAGTGCGTCAGTATGGCATTTGCAACCGTTGTTGCCTTGACCGCGCTCTGATAGCAGAGACTGACACCGGCAAAGGCGATGCCGACAAGCAGGAGCTTGTGCAGGTACCTCTCTTTTGCAAGACGCAACTCCCGAGCGCGACGTTTTGCAACGGTAACACCCAGAAAAAGGGCGCCTACCGCGAAGCCGAACCAGGTGACAACCGGTCCCGGGAGCGGAATGCTGCGGAGGAGCAAGCTCCCTGAAAGCGCCCAAATCAAAAATGCCGCTACCGCAGAGGCGAGTCCGAACATACGGAAGTCATTGTAACACGCCTTGCCTCCCAAAAAGACATGCTCTCATCGTTTTTGATGAGAGCATATCTTTTTGGTG
>JBBTXB010000128.1:0-1305 GCA_038062475.1 Patescibacteria group bacterium | reverse complement strand
CGTTGCCCCGATAGCTATCGGGGCAGTCGAAGATGTATTACTGGGCATAAGTTACAAAAAACCCCGGTCCGAAAGGAGAGGGGCGCGAACGAGTACCCAATTGGGTACTAGCACGCAAGAATGTCGCCGGGCTCGCGGTTCAGGATCACGAGCGGAAGAAGGAGTGACCCCACAAATGCAAGAAACAGCATCGCGAGGAGATAAAGAACGTTCTGGAGAACCCCCCAAATACCCAAACTGATCATCGGTTACCTCCGGAGAAATCCTAGTCCTGCCCAATCACCGAGTCAAGTTCTTATGAGGTCATCTAAAAACTCGTTATTGTCTGAGCGAAGTCGAAGATCGTTCCTTTAGTTGAGCAAAAATTTAGTCCTTCGACAAGCTCAGGAACTAAATTTTGGCAGTTTTTAGATGACCTCTATAAAAGAAAACCCCTTCCCGGAAGTGGGAAGGGGCGTGGAGGTTGGTCGCTAGGGGCAGCCGACGTAACTTTCCGCGAAGGTTTTCAGGACCGGCGGACACATGTAGAAGTAATCCTCGGGCGACTCCGGAAGCGGCTCGCCGTCCATCATCGCGACACACACGGCAGTTCCGTAATGGTCAAGACCCCCGTTCGTCCCGAACGGATGCAGGAATTCGTGAATCACTGTCGCCACACGAAACTCACCGGGAACGGCGTAAGGATGGCTCACGTCTAGCGAACAGATGCTGTACTCGCCGTTCCAGACGCAGGGAACATCGTTCATACCACGGCACTCGCCGTTCGCCGAGACGCTCCGCACGAGGTTTCCCTCCTCATCATAGCCGCATGCGGAAAAACGGTGATCCCAGTCAACGACTGCAATATAGATGTTCGCCTGCCCGCGAGTTGGCGAGGCAAACTCGTTGCAGTAGTCGCCGACGGGCTCTACGCTCGTGCTGTACCCGCCGTAGAGTTCGGCCAGACAATTGCTTCCGTGCGCAAAGAGAATCACTCCCTCCGGCAGTTCGGCGAGCGCGGAAAGCGCCTCGTGGAACAGTCCCTTGTCGTCGCCCAATTCGGGAATCTCCACAATCTCCTGCAGCCGCATCGTCACGCCGAGTTGCGCCTCCATGCGCGCCTTGACGCGCGTGAAGGTCTCTGCGACGTCCTCATCAGAGACCGTCGGGAAGACCGACCTGTCCACGACCACGACGACGTCAAACAGTCCGTTTGTCGCGTTCTCCATGACCTCCTCGTCGGAGACCGTCGGGAAGACCGACCTGTCCACGACCACGACGACGTCAAACAGTCCGTTTGTCGCGTTCTCACCGAGCTTTTCCTCC
>JBBTXB010000127.1:0-30729 GCA_038062475.1 Patescibacteria group bacterium | reverse complement strand
GTCTATGAAAACACGCAAAGTCGCTATTAACGCTCGGCTAACCTATAATTCGACTTGCAGTCGAGGTTGATATACTGGGTATGCCTAATTTATTGTTTTGTCCAACATGTAAGGGCGTCGGCGGCGTCGCTGGCGAAGTCTGTCCGGACTGTCGCGGTATTTCAG
Organism: Patescibacteria group bacterium; assembly: GCA_038062475.1. Taxonomy (GTDB): domain Bacteria; phylum Patescibacteriota; class Patescibacteriia; order JBBTXB01; family JBBTXB01; genus JBBTXB01. The sequence continues at coordinate 30,564 of JBBTXB010000127.1, read as the reverse complement.
TTGGAACGATGGAGGGTGGAATATTCCTGTTTTGGGGGCGTCGCCTTTCTCCAAAAGCGATACGGTTTGAACGCGCGGCATCGGGATTCCGCGGAGTTTTAAATTTTCTTTTGCTCCTTGCGGGGATTGCGGGCGCGGTGGCGCTCACGTTGATCATTGTGCGTACCGGCGTCAGGGAGGTCCTTACGGTACGGTTTTTCTCGCAACCGCATCCTTTGCTTTTGCTCTTTTGGATTTCTGTCTGGCTTGATCTCTACCTTATATATCGGCTTGCCGTGGAGGGAGAAGCGTGGGCGAATCTTCCCCAGAAGCGGTACGGAGAAAAGGTTGGGGCACCAAGTATTACAGACTGGAATGAAGCGAAGCGTCTGCCCAAGCGCCTGCAGTTTGATGTCTCCCGCGCTTTTTCTGGCGATGCGCTCGGGACAATAAACCGCGCCGTACTTCTTGCGTCGGAACGCGGCCACGGAGAGGTTCGTCTTGCGCATCTTTTCCTCGCGCTTCTCGCCGCCCGGAAAACGGGTTTTATCGCCGGCCGTTTAGGGCTCTCCATTGATGGGCTGCGCGAACGTACCCAGCGCGCGTTGGCGGAAGTGCCTGCCGGTGCCGTTCTAAAAATAACGGAAGAATTGTGGGGTGCGCTTTTTTCTGCTTTTGTTTCCGCGCGCGCCGCGCGCCGCAGCCGCGCGGATACGCCGGACCTCTTTCTCGCCGTGGCGATCCCTGAGGGAATTGTGAAAGAGATTCTATACGACCTTGAAGTGGACGGAGAGAAGCTGCGGAACGTCGTTTTGTGGATTCGCACGACGGAGGATTTGATCGCCCGCGTGCGGGGCGGGAGGGTACGCGCTCGTCTCCGGCCGAAACACGAAGCGGGGCGCGCCATGACGGCGCTCGCGACTCCGTACCTTGACCGCTTTTCCGACGATCTCACCGCGTACGCGCGTGCGGGATATCTCCCGCCCATGATCGGCAGAGAAAAGGAGCTTGCCCAAATTTTTCGGGTTCTGGAAGGAGGGAGAAAGAGCGTCGTTTTGGTTGGGCCGTCCGGGGTAGGGAAAGAAATGATCCTTTTCGGCATCGCGGAACGGATGGTTGAGGAGGATGTTCCGAAGGTACTGCGGGAGAAGCGCCTCGTCGCGCTTTCGGTCCCCAAACTCGTTTCCGGAGCGACGCCCGCTGAAGCCGCCGAGCGCCTTTTGAAGATTTTTTATGAAATCCGCCGCGCCGGAAGCGTCGTCGTCGCCGTGCATGGGGTAGAGGGTTTGGCGGGAATTTCTACCGGCGGGGAGAGGAGTTTGGACCTTGCCGGAGTGCTCGCCGATGAGCTCGGGAAAGGATATTTTCTTCTCATTGCCACCGTGCGCCCCGACGGCTACCGCACTCTTGAAGGCACGCAGCTTGGAAACGCATTGGAGAAAGTTCCCATTGAAGAACCGGACGCGAACGAGGCAATCCAAATGCTTGAGGCCGCCGCGCTTTCCATAGAGGCGCGGAACAAAGTGTTCTTCTCCTATGCCGCTATCGCCCAGGCGATCGCGCTTTCTTCACGCTATATGCCGGATCGCGCGCTGCCGGAGAAAGCGATTGAGATCATCCGCGAGGTTGCGGAAGATGTGCGCGGCAAGCGCGGCGAGCGGTCGGTGGTAACCTCCGAAGACGTCGCCGTCATTGTCGCCGAAAAAACGCGCGCACCGGTAACCGCGGTCACGGGATCGGAACGAGGAAAACTTCTTACTTTGGAGGCGCGCATGCACGAGCGCGTGATCGGACAGGATGAGGCGGTGAAGATGGTCGCTGCGGCGATCCGCAGAGCCCGAGCGGAGCTTCGCGAGGCCAAGCGGCCGATTGCCAACTTCCTATTTTTGGGGCCGACCGGCGTCGGAAAAACCGAGCTGGCGAAGACCGTGGCGGCGGTGTATTTCGGCGACGAAGAAGCCATGATTCGGCTTGATATGTCAGAGTATCAGGATGCGCAATCCGTAGGGCGGTTGATTGGTACGACCGGCGGAGCGCCGGGCGGGATGCTCACCGAGGCAGTGCGCAAGCGGCCGTTCACCGTTCTTCTCCTTGATGAAATAGAAAAAGCGCACCTTGATATTTTGAACGTGTTTTTGCAGGTGATGGACGACGGGCGGCTCACCGACAACGCGGGACGTACGGTTGATTTCACGAATATTATTTTGATCGCCACTTCAAACGCCGGCACGCAGTTTATTCAGGATGAGATTAAAAAGGGTACGGCAGTGGAAGCCATTCGTGAACGGCTCGTCAATGAGGAACTCAAATCCGCCTTCCGGCCGGAATTTTTGAACCGTTTTGACGGTATCATTGTTTTCAAACCGCTTACCAAGCCGGAGATAGAACAGATCGCCTGGCTCATGATCGGCAAGGTGCAGGAGCAACTCGCGGCGAAGGGCATCGCGCTTCAAGTAACCGACGCCGCCGTGCGCGAGCTTGCGGAGGCGGGGTTTGATCCGTCGTTTGGCGCTCGACCGCTCCGGCGCGTCATTGCCGAGCGGGTGCAGGACGCCCTTGCAAATTTTCTGCTTCAGGAGAAAATTGGACGCCGTGACACTGTTATCCTCGAACCGGGCGGGAAAATTCGTATTGAGAAAGCAAAAAAATTGTAGTAAGGCTCGGTAGTAAAGCCCTGTCACTCGGTAGTAAAGCCCTTGACTCCATCAACAAGTTCTGCTTAACTATGCTGTTGCCTGGAGGGTTCGGTAACACCGAGTTCTCTTTTACAACTCAAGATAGAGGAAGGAGCTTGCCATGAAGCCTTTGTCTTCTAAGTACCTGAAGGCGTGGGAGAGGGGCGGGTATGTGAGCCACTGGCTCGCGCAAAGAAACAGAGAGTTGGACGAAGTGGTCAACAAGGAGGAATCTGATGAGATCGGCGCCGCTGTTGCTGGTGTTGTCATCCTGGTGTTATCGCTCCCTTTGGTTGTTTTGACCTTGATGTTTGCAGTTGATCGATCCGGACATTTTCACTGGCCGAAGATTGGCTGGGCCTTTGTTCTAACAGCCGTAAGCGGCTTCTTCCTCTGGTTTGCTGGCCGCAAACCATTCAATGCTAGGACAAAAGAGCTGCGGAAAATCAAGCGAGCCGAGCTTGAGGCAGAGCGCGACCAAGACCCGTTCTACCAGCGCGCTCGCCTGCTTGAGGAAGCGCTGCGGGATTTCCGCATCCACTGCGACCGCTATGTTGCCTGGTACAACGCCGTGGACGAAGGACTGCAGGACGGCGATGAGGAAGCGGCCGAACGCTACCACGCGTTCATCGCGCGCGCGCACGCGATGATTCACCGAGCGACTAACAACTTCGCCCACGCGGTGGAACTTGCCCGGAGACAGGCCGAGTACCAGAAAGCCCATCCGGAACTTTCGGCTCGGACCACGAGCACGGCGCTCTCTGACCTCATCGCTCGGTTGGACCAGCCAACAGAGGTTCCGACACTCGCCGGTCTGGCCGACCCGTGCGCCGCGCTGGAATATGAGGAAGCGCTCGCAGAGCTGGCCTTCGATCCCGACGGACGCGAACTTGCCGCGAAGAGAACTTGCCGCGAAGAGAACTTGCCGCGAAGATTGACGAGGCGGCGAAACGCAAGGCCTTGGCCACCGCCAAATCCTAGAGGGAAAGCCCGTTCCACGCCCGCCGTTTGAGAGAAGACCGCAAAGGTTATCTCCAACGGCGGGATTTTTTAATGGCGAATCTCGGCTCTATCTCAAATGACGGAATTTTTTATGTCGAACCTCCTTTTGATGAGTGATAACAAAATGTCGCGGCCGCGACATTTTGTTATCAGTGAGATTTCGAGATGTTTGTGATCTTTTGACAATAAGCCGCGGAGAAGGTTATTATCATGCTAGATATGCAATACACCGCCGCCTATCAAAAGCATGGTAAATGGTACCTGGGATGGGTTGAGGAGATACCCGGAGTGAACACCCAAGGCCGCACGCTTAAAGAAGTAAAAGAGAACCTTAAAGAGGCGCTTGAGCTTGTGCTAGAAGTGAATAGAACCATGCTTGAAAAGGAGCGTCCGCGAGGACGGGTTATCCGGGAACGGCTCGCCGTCTAAGTGTGTGAATCGTCGAGATTTTCTCAAACATCTGAGAAAACACGGCTGTGTGTTTGTCCGGGAGGGCGCAAACCATAGCGTCTTTTTTAATCCGGCAACTCGTCGTATCTCCACTGTTCCGAGGCACACTGAAATTGACGACTTCCTTGCCAAAAAGATTTGTAAAGACCTCGGTATTCCTCACGAGTTCTAAAGAGAGGAGCTTCAAGGTTGTATGTTGCTTTCCGCGTTTCTGATTTCCGCCGCGCTCGCGGCGGCCATGACTCCACTAGTCGCGCGCCTTGCCAAACGGGCGCGTCTTTTGGATATTCCCGATGAATCGCGCAAGCAACACCGGAAGCCGACGCCGCTTTTTGGCGGAGCGGCCGTGATTGGCAGTGTTTTTGTAACCGTTGCGCTTCTCATTATCGCGACGGAATTCCTTCCTGCCGGTGCCATTACGCGCGAACGGCTCGCGGGCCTCGCGCTCGCTTCCGCCGTGCTGCTCCTCGGCGGATTTTTGGATGACCGTTATCGGTTGCGACCGTCCCGCCAGATTATTTTTCCGATTCTCGCGGCTGGAATCGCCGTCGCAAGCGGGGTCGGCATTGATTTCATCGGGAACCCTTTTGGCGGAGACATTCGTTTTGATCTCTGGAAGGTCGGTGCACTCACGCTTCCTGCTGACGCGATTACGTTCCTGTGGCTCCTCGGGATGATGTATACGACGAAGCTCTTGGACGGCCTTGACGGGCTGGTTACGGGAATGACGGCGATCGGCGCGGGCATGATCGTCTATGTCGCCATGCTCCCGCACATTAACCAACCGGAGACGGCGCTCCTGGCGGCGATTTTTGCCGGAGCGCTTGTCGGATTCTTGCCGTGGAATTTTCACCCTGCGCGAATTTTTCTCGGCGAGAGCGGCAGTTTGTTTGCCGGATTTTTTTTAGGCGTTCTTGCGGTTATCTCCGGCAGCAAAGTGGCAACGACGATTCTCGTCATGGCCGTGCCGGTTTTTGATGTCGCTTGGGTCATTTCACGGCGCATTGCACGCCGCCGGCCGCTCGCTCGCGGGGATCGTGAGCACATTCATTTCCGTTTGCTTGACGCCGGATTTTCTCACCGGAGGGCGGTGCTGCTTCTCTGGATTACCGCCGCATTTTTCGGCGCACTCGGACTATTTTTCCAGACGCGCGAGCATATCCCGGGGTTGGGGAAAGAAACCGTTGAGATTGAACTCCATGGCAACCGCATTGCCGCGGAGCTCGCCGATCGGCCGCAGGAGTGGATGCGCGGACTCTCTGGCAGAGACATCCTCCCCGAGGGGAGAGGTATGCTGTTTCGATTTTCCCGCGCCGAGGTGCGGACTTTTTGGATGAAGGACATGCGTTTCCCCATTGATATTATCTGGATCCGTGACGGCGTGGTGATCGGCATTGACGCGAATGTTCCAGCGCCGGCGGCAGGGGAATCGCCAACACAACGCACCTCGCCCGAGCCGGTGGATGCAGTTCTCGAAGTCCCGGCTGGCTTTGCAGCAGAGGCGGGGATCATAATCGGCGCATCTATTGGCCATTCAACTTGACCTTAAGCTTTTCCTAACCACATCTCAAAAAACTCGCGGCCGCGAGTTTTTTGAGACACGACTTTTTGCCCCCGGGAATTTACGACGTACTTTGAAAAAATTGTTTTAGAAAACGGTCGGTTGACGCCGGTGCGCCGTCAGGTCTACTGTGGGTGCGGCACCTTACGTTTACTTGGAGGATCGCATGCGTGAGCGTGTGAAGTTCAACCGAAAGTTGAACCGCATCGAGGTCTGGGTTACGCGCATTGAATGTCTGACGTTGCATTTTACGAGGCCGGCTGTCGCCAATGGGCGCGAGTGCGCCATGCCCGGTGGTGGCTACGTAGACAAGAAATATGTGCGGGAATGCACTGAAGGTGGATTTCTGATCCGCTTCGTGCCCTGTACAGTCGAAGACCGCGGTAATTCCATCAATCTTTCGTTCCCGATCGGCGGAGAGTTTGATCACCCTTCAGATTCGATTGATGTAAGTATGAAGAAACGGTGCATCCGGGCGATGCGCAAAAGCGGTGTTCGACGAGTAAGGGTAAAGAACCCGACGTGCAACTGGTGTCGGCGCGAGTCGGATAGGCGACTAGCGGTCAAGGTGCCGGATGGCACCACGCCATCGGAAGCGGTATTCGTCGAGAATAGCAAACCGTACGGTCAGGCCTACTGGGGTTGCAATCGTTGCATCGCGCGAGTGAATAAGGACGGACGCATGCAAATCTTCAACATCTGAAACTTTTTGTAAAGCTGCACAAGCAGCTTTTTTCATAACTGATCGCGTAATTTAAAAAATAAGCCCCGACAGGTTTGTCGGGGCGGGGCGAAATTCCTAACGTCGCTTTTCTCGACGCGTTTGAGCACGGGCGCGGGGCATGGCAATTTTCCAGTCAATCGTCAACTTTAGCTCGAAATCGTCCAGAAGTTCGTGGATGGCCGCGAGTACGCGATCGGGATGTACTCCACGGATGCGCACCTCGGAAGGTGAAAGTGGTTTGCGCGCGCGACGGACAAAGTCAAGCACGGTCTGTTCCATGGTCGGTCGCTTATTCTGGGTATTCGGAATGGATCTTTTGCGTTTCAGCATGTTCCGCCTTTGCGTGTCAACAAAGCGCCACTCTGTAAATGAAATGAACTCTGTCTATGATAATAGTAGAAGTTATGCCTGTTGTCTATGTGATTTGGTATAGGCGAAATGATTTTTCCAAGTGTGGATAAGTTCGTGTTGACGCGCCGCTCCATCTCCTACACACTGTAGTTGTATCCGCAGAATCATTAGAACGTAGAACTTAGAACGTAGTACGTAGACGGAGCGGTTGATCTCTACGTTCAACACTTCTACCTTCTACGTTCTACTCACTACGTACTAACATATGCGCACACCATCAAATTTTGGTCGTCTTCTCGGTGAACTGGAACATGAGGTGATGCAAGTCCTCTGGAGAAGTGGCGAGAGTCTCACTATTCGCAATGTTGTTGACGTTCTGCAGAGAGAACGTAATCTTGCCTACACCACAGTGATGACGATCATGGGTCGGCTCACTGCAAAGGGACTCCTTATTCGTGACGAATCCCGTCAGCCGCATGCATACAAGACGCGGTATTCGCAGGAGGAACTGTATCGGTCTTTGGCGGGCACGATGCTCGCGCGGATCCGAAAAGAATTCGGGGATGTCGCCATTGCCTGTTTTGTGGATGAAGCCGAGAAAGCCGGCCGCACGAAGTTGAAGAAGCTCATCCGAGAATTAAAGGCGCGGGAGGAATAGTTACTATGAGGCCATCTAAAAACGCGTTATTGCCTGAGCGAAGCGAAGCGAAGTCGAAGGCCACTCCATTAACTGCGCCAAGATTTAGTCCTTCGACAAGCTCAGGAACTAAATTTTGGCAGTTTTGAGGTGACCTTTATGCCATTCCTCACCGCCTGCACATCAATTCTGGGTTTTGTAGTGAATCCCCGGCACCTGCTTGTCACCGGGATCGGCTTGGCTGTTTTTCTCGCGTTTATCTTCTCGGTCATTCGTCAGTATGCGGCGACCCGGGTCTTCATGCGTTTGCTCCGTCCCGATCGCGATCGGGATGCCACGGAGACGCTTCGGAGCGCGCTTGCCGAACTTGAGATTCAGGAGAAGATGGTCTCTGTCATTGATTCTGCGGATTTGCTCTGTTTTTGCGCGGGGCTTCTGCGTCCGCGCATGTACATTTCTCGCGGCGCGCTGCAGGCACTCTCCCGCGAGGAGCTCGTCGCGGTTCTGGCTCACGAGTACCACCATTTGAGAAAGTGGGACCCGCTGCGCTCTGCGTTCCTCCGCGCATTGAAAAACGCTTTGTTTTTTATCCCCGTCGTGCATTACCTCGAGAGGCGCCACGAAGTGGCAAAAGAGGTCTCCGCGGACGCGGAAGCCATGCGACGCGGGCAAGGAAAGCTGGTTCTCGCGAGCGCCTTGTATAAATTATCGGGAACGCGCCATTCTGGAATCCCTGTGCTGGCGCCTTTTGCGGACTGTAAGGTTCTGGAGACCCGTATTTCGTTCCTTGCCGGGCGGGGGTTGATCCCTGTAACCTTGACCCCGAAAGCGTTCGGAGCGAGTCTTGTCGTCATCGCCGCGTTTTTTCTTCTTGCAGTGCATCCATCTCGCGCAGAAGCGCCGCCGCAGGAGCCATGCCGCAGTGGGGAAGCTGGCTGGGCGATTCTGGTGGCACCAACAGGCGCGGGGTACAGGCCGTGACGAGAAATTCCAATGATCAAGCTCCAATGACCAAACAAATTCCAAATTTCAATGTTCAAAAAATTCTGCTCCTCTTGGCGCTTGCGGCATCGGTTGCCGGCGCTGTTTTCGTGACGCAATCTGTTTTGGACATTGACCGCGAGATGGCGAAGGCGGAGGAGGCGGCGCGGCCGGTGAAAGTCTCTATCGTGAAAATCACGGCTCCGAATTGTGCCGATTGTTTCAATGTGGAAGCATCTGTTGGCGCATTGAAAAGCCAGCATGTATTTGTTTCCGACGAGCGAGCGGTGCCGTTCGACAGCGACGAGGGCAAGCGGCTCATCGCAGCTCACGGCATTACGCAGGTGCCGACGTATATCGCGACGGGAGAAGTAAAAAGTGAAAAGATTGCGGCATTTGTGGCTGGGAATGGGGAAGTCCGCGGTGACGTGTTTGTCTTCACGAAAGTGCAGCCGGTTTTTATTGATACGGCTTCCGGCGAGGAGAAGGGGAGAATAGAACTCGTGTTTCTTACGGACAAATCGTGCAAGGATTGTTATGACACGGATGCCCACCGGCAGATTCTCGTGAATCGCTTTGGGACCAAGCTCCGGACGGAACGGAAGGTGGACATGGCGGAGGCGGAAGGGAGAGCGCTCGTGCAGAAATACGCAATCACGAAAGTGCCGACCGTCCTCCTTTCGCCGGAGGCGGGCGCGTACGCGGCGTTGCAAATTATCTGGGGGCAAGTAGGCACGGTTCAAGAAGACGGCTGGTACGTATTCCGTGAAGTTTCCCAGATGGGCGGCGTCTACAAAGATTTGTCAACGAATAAAATTGTTCGCCCGGCAGCGGCAACTTCAGTTTCAACCGAAACCGCAAACTGATATGAAATCCCTCTTTCGTTCTCTATCTCTTACTTCGACCGTGCGCGTTCTCTCCACGATTCTCAAGGAACGGCAGTATCAAAATATCGCGATTATGAGCGCCGCGGCTTTTGCGGTAGTTGACTATTGGTTCATGAGCCGTGTGACGACTTGGTCCATGTTTTTTGAACATGCGCGGGATGGAGAATATGGCCGGTTTAGCATTCTCTATGCGGCCGTGTTTACGGCGACTACCGTTGCGAGCGTCATGCTTTTCGGTCTTTCCGCAGCGCTGCTCGTCTGGGGATACAGGCATTCTGCTTTGAAGAAGGCGAAAGGCGCCGGACTCTCTGGGCTCGCTGCGCTCTCGGCAGCGTTCGGTGCAGCGTGTCCCGTCTGCGGAGCGGTGATCCTGCAGCTTCTAGGCATTGCTGGCGGGGTCTCCGTATTTCCGCTTCTGGGTCTTGAGTTTAAGTTTTTGACCCTGGGGATCATCGGCGCAACGATGATGTATTCAGCGAAGCGCGCGGCGCCGACGCTTGATGGAGCGTGCGAGGAGTGCGTACCGTCGGCTCCCGGAGCGCAGGTTGAGTCTTCTCGCTCGCGGATTGTATCCACCGACGCGGGGAAGCTGCTCACGACTTTTGTCATCGTCGCACTCGCGGCAAATCAGCTCCTCATCAGTCAGGTCGCCACTGCTTTTGGTTTTGTTCCGGCATGGAGAGGGCAGAGCGTCGGCCGACTGCTTGGTAGTCTCGTGGGCGTTCAATCCGCATCTGCGCGGAGCGTCGTCGCCACAAAATTAAATCCCGATGGTCGGACAACAACGATTGGGACGTGGCCTACGATTACCGAGGTTCCGGCGGAACCGAAAGGGATGGATTCGGCGGAGGCGGCTCGCGTCGTAATGGTTCCCGTAGGAACGCCCTTTTATGCGCCGGAAGGAATCAGCTTTGATGATCCTGTCGCGGCGCTTGCCGGGTGGCAGAAGTATGAAGAGTCCACCCAACTCTCCGGCGAGCTTGAAGCGCGGTGGCAGAAAATCATAAGCACCATGACGTGTGATTATTGTTGCGGCGGCCCCACAAGGGTTACGACAATAAACCAGTGCGGCTGTCGGCATGCGAAAGCGTATCGGAGTGTCGCTAAATATCTCGTTGCCAATTACGGTGACAAATATTCGGATGACGAGATCATCGGCGAGTTGCAGCGATGGAAAGGTGCGTGGTATCCCCGCGGCGTAATTGAAGATTATCTCCTTGGAACCGGCCGAGGCGATGTCATTGGCCACAAGACGCATGGTGGAGCGGGAGCAGATGGAATGCATGGATTCTAAAGATGAGACTGTAGAAAAGTAGTTATTGGCTGAGCTTGTCGAAGCCATATCCTCTCAAGAGAAATTTAAATTTGTTAACTTTAATCCAAATCTATGCCCGAACAGACTCAAACTCCGGCGGCGGAGACAAAGCCGCAAGCGCAAACCTTAACTATTCGGATTCCGAAAGTGAACGCGCAGGTCGCGGTACTCGGGCTTCTGGCGCTCGTAACCGTTTTTCAGACGGCGCAGCTCTACGCCTTGAAGGGCAAGGCGGGCGGGGTCTCGGTGAAACCAGCCGCGGCCGCTGCTCCGGCGGCCTCCGGCAACTCGGGCTCGAATGCCGCTCTTCCGGAAATGGTCGGAGGGTGCTAAGCGACGAATATGCCCAGTAATACAACTTCGACCGTCGAGCACTCATCGCGATGAGTGCTCGACAACGGAGTCTCCTCGTCCAAACACGCTATGACATTCCTAACTCTCTCATAATCATTAACTCGACTAACAGTCGAAGTTGATATACTGGGTATGCAAAATAAGCAACAGAACAAAACTCCCGGTCGTCGGGAGGATGGGTTTGAATTTGAGAGCGTTGAATAACTCTCTACTAATCCCTGAGCGAAGTCGAAGGGCTGTAAAATTAAGCCAAAATCTAGTCCTTCGACATGCTCAGGAACTAAATTTTGGTAGTTATTCAACACTCTCAATTTATGAACATCTCAATTTCACCGCGCGCCCTTTCGCGCGGAAGCAAAATTTCTGGCTGCGCGAGCGTTCTGGGTTCGTGGCAGATCTGTCACAATCTTTGTTCCTCGCTTGTTGCGGCACTTACGACTCTCGGCTTCGCGATTCAAGGAATGCCGCTCCTTTTCCTGAACCGTTGGCAAACACCGTTGTGGATGGTGGCGCTTGCGCTTTTCGGGGCGCTCATTCTTTTGCGTTTCGTGATGCGCATGCGCTTCATAACTCGCCGCAGTATGCTCGGAAACGTGGGACTGATTCTTGCGGGATTGCCGTTTGATGCGCCATGGATTTCTTCGGCTCGGACTATCGGTATTGCCGTCGCGATCGTCGCTCTCCTTTGGTACCTCAAGGAGCGAATCGTTAAGCGCGAAGAGGGTGCCCTCGTACTTGATTTTACAGCGGAAGGAAGAAAGGTCGCGGGCGGAATGGCCGGGATCATCGCGCTTGCCATGGTTCTTGTGATTCCACCCGCGCCGAGCTATCAGAATCAGCCCATGAACGCATCTGCGCCCGTCGCACCGGCGTCTTCCCACATGAAGTTCACGATGTTTGATGTTGCGCAGGCAAAAGAACTCATGGATGCGGACGGCGACGGCAGATGTGACGCCTGTGGTATGGACATAGATCAATGCATCGCGAGCGGGATGATGCAGTGCACGATGGACCCTGCCGCGAATGTCGGACTCCTGGGATCGGCGCACATCCACGCCGGTTTTCAAGTCATACGCGATGGCAAACCGCTCGATTTCACTCCCTATGCGCACCGCATGGGGGGTGACGACGGCATAAGTTCAAGTTTCATCCACGTGCATGCCGACGATGGCGCGCAGAGCATTCACATGCATGCGACAGGTGTGCCGCTCGGGCTCTTTTTCCAGAGCATCGGGATGAATGACTTGGAGGGAAAGGTGCGAGCGAAGGTGAATGGAAAAGAGATTGCGGATCCGCTTGGATACGTCTTTCAGGATGACGACGCTCTCCAAGTCGTAATTCAATGACGCTCATATAGAAATCATGTACGGATTTACGAGAGATGAGTTGAAGATTCTTGGGGCGCTCAATACGCCGCGGAAGATTCAGGATTTTTTGGAGAGGATTCCGATAAATTTTGAGAAAGGGAGAGAAACATGCCTGTCGCCGCGAACAGTGCTCGCGCGTCGCCGCGCCCATTGCATGGAAGGGGCGATGCTCGCGGCGGCGGCTCTTCGGCTCCTGGGGCATCGGCCGCTCGTTGTTGACCTCAAGGCCGCGGACGAAGACGACGATCATGTGATCGCCGTGTTCCGGCAGCACGGAGCATGGGGCGCGATTACCAAAACAAACCATGCTGTGTTGCGCTACCGCGAGCCGATCTACGCATCCATCCGCGAGCTGGCGCTTTCGTTTTTCCACGAATATTTTTTAAAGAACGGCAAAAAGACACTCCGTTCATACTCGCAACCGGTTGACCTCTCCCGCTTTGATCGGCGCGGGTGGATGACATCCGTTGAAGACGTGTGGTATGTCCCCGAATACATTGATGGAGTGCCGCACGTCCCGATCCTCTCCCGCGCGCAACTGCGCACGCTCCGCCGCGCGGACCCCATAGAAATCCGCGCCGGGGAAATCACGGCGTGGAAACGGGGAGACCGCTGAAAAACTGCCAAAATTTATCGCCTGACGAGCGAGTGAAGCGAAGTCGCACTTCGTTTCCGAGCGAGGAGAGGCGGCATCGTAACGAAGTGAAGATATTCCCTGAGCGAAGTCGAAGGGCAAACTTTGACTTAGTTCTGTCAGCCCTTCGACAAGCTCAGGGGTTAACAGAGAGTTTTTCAGCGGTCTCGAGCCCGAGGTTGACCCCGTTAGAAGCCAAAGAAGACTCGCGTCATCCTGCAAAACGATGAGCGGAGCGCGTCTTGCGGCTTTCGTCTGCGTAAACCACAGACTACCTTTTGCTTCTAACGGGGTTGACCCCGCGCGTCTTTCCGTGTTAAGTTTTTTGGCCCCGTCTGTCGCTATGGATGGCAGGCCGGTTTTGTACTTTTACAATTGCAACTTCTATGGAGGAGGGTTGAATGGATTCGGCTACTGACATCGTAGAAGAGCCTGTAAAGACAGGAGAGATTGCGCTTCCGGCAGCCATCGTGGCGCCGAAGCTCAAGGAATATCGAGCATTGGGGATCGCTCCGCGCAAGGCGGTACTGAAGGTCGGCCATTTCGACATAGACGGTTTTCTCCTTGCCTCCAAGCGCGGGAAGAGCGTCGCGGATATCTACTGCCGGGCGCACCCCCTTTTACCATCCGGGAAGGTGGCAATGTACGCGGCCGAGCGCGAGAAAAAGCAAGTGCTGTTGTTCATCTGGCAAACGCCCGAAGTTGTCATCCAGAATCATGACATCCTCGCGGTCTCTCTTCCCAAGACGAAGAAGACAGACCATGCGCTTGCGACGCATCAGAAAATATTAGAACGCTTCTCGTGCCTTTCCGGCGCGCGCGTCCACTTCCATTATGGAGCCGATGTGTGTGATCCGTACCCCGAAAAGGAAGGCGAGATACACATCTTCTCCAATTGTAGGCCGCCCGGCGAGTCCGAATTCCGCACTGTCGCCACCGCTTTCGGCCAGCCGATTCTGGAGGACTGCTCCATGGTGAGTGCGGTGGGTCCCGCGCGAGGGCGAGGCGAGGCGCTCGCCGATGCAACGGGAGTCCCGCTCGTACAAGCGCTCGGATCGAACTTCTATTTCCTTGTGCCGACCATTCCGTACTTCCATAGCCACAGCCCCATCATTTTTGAACGCCTCCTCGCCCTGGCATGGAACTGGCATCGCAAGCACCCCGAGGGGCACAAGTACCCCGAGGGGCACAAGTACCCCGAGGGGCACAAGTACCCCGAGGGGCACAAGTACCCCGCGGGGTACAAGAGCGTCGGGAAGACAGAGTTCGTGGAGGCGGTTGGGGAGTGGGCGGATTCCCTGGTGAAAGTCGTTCGGGGAGAGGAGGCCGCGGCTATCCGCAATATCGCCGAGTTCCAGAAGCTTCTCACGGAGGCCATCCAACAAAGGAATCGGTTGAAGGCGCTGGTTGACACATACGAAAAGTCCCCATTTCGCACAGAGCTCGCGGCGCGCCTTCCGCGGGAGTACCAACAGATAAAAAAACAGCCGGATGTGGCGCGTGTGTGGATTCTGGACGGGGGACTGCAGGTAGAGACCCGCCCCATTGAGGCGGAGTGGGAAGGGCAACGCTACGCATTGGGCGCCTTCGTCATTCGCATCGGAGGCACGGGAGCGGTTACTGTCTGGAGCGAGGCGCCGACGCACCCTGACGGCTTGCACCACCCGCATATCGGGAGAAGCGGCGTCGCCTGTTTCGGGAACGCCACGGCTCTTGTCGCGAAACTGGCAGGCGAATCCCGGTACTCCGAATGCTTCGCACTCGTGATCCGCTGGTTGAAGACCGGCTACTCTCCGGAGCTTGCGGAGGCGAGGATTGAAGAGTGGCCGGTTGTTCCCGGCGTGGAGGTTGTCTAGCCAATGGAATCTGAACTCAATTTCTCGCAGCAGCAACGCATCTTCAATCGAACGGTCGCCCGACCGGTTACGGTGATCGGCGCGGGTTCTGTCGGGAGCTTCGTCGTCACCATGCTCCCGAAAATGGGGGTCTCAAAGATCACCGTCTACGACAGAGACGCCGTTGAATCCCACAATGTTCCCATGAGCGCCTATCGCCTCAAAGACCAGGGTCGCTACAAGGTGGAGGCGCTTGCGGAGATCGTTCGCGAGCAGAGCGGTCTTGAAATCAACGCGATCCGCGCGATGTATACAGGAGAGCCGCTTCGGGGCACTGTCATCGCCTGCGTGGACTCCATGGAAGCGCGGATGCTCATCTGGAAACAGGTAAAGATTAATTTGGCCGTTGATCTTCTCGTTGACACGAGAGTTGCGGGCGAGTTCGTACGTAACCTTGCGGTGAATCCGAACGACCCGGATGACGTTGCCGATTACGAGAAGCTTCTGTACCCCGGAAGCAAGGCGCTTCGGCCGACTTGCGGCAATCATGGAATCGTGTATGTTGCAACGGTAGCGGCAGCTGCGGCGTGCGCTGTCGTTGCGGGCTGGTGGACGGAAGGCGCAAAGCAATTCAACTTCGCGTACTCCGCACACAAGCCGCGGGTCATCACCCCGTAGAAGGAGGAAGAGCATGGGAGCGAAGAAGAAGGGTCAGAAGAAGAAGGGCACGACTGGCGCGAAGCGGAAGCCGAGCGAGCTGCGGCTTACGGTGACGTATGTGCCGACGCAGGGCGACGTGCAGGAGAAGCCGGTCGTCATGGCGGGGGCGGAGGCGACCGTCAAGGACGTGCTCGCGCAGGCGGGCGTGAGCTCCGAGCGGCGGGACGTTTCGGTCAACGGGAAAGCGGTAACCGACCTCTCGACCCCCATCTCGATGGGAGCGCGCATCACGGTCACCGAACGACCGCAGGGATCGTAGTTCGTAGTTCTTTCGCAAAAGGCGGAAACGCCTTCACTCAACAAGCGCCGTCCTGGCAACAGCTGGGACGGTTTTTTTGTTAACTGACACGAAATTTTGTTCGTCCGCATCAGGCGGACTCCGAAATTTCGGTCGTTAACAACCCGCTTAAATTTTGCCGCACAAAATTTTGGCGGGTGATGCACTCCCCTCCTGCAACCAAAAAAGCATTATCACTTTCTGAACGACCGCATCAAAAGTGATAATCGTTGCGCGGGCCGATTCCGTCCCGCGTCCCGTTCGCGGGATGTGGGACATTCGGGACTCCGCTTCGCGGTGGGAGGCGGATATTCTTTTTCTGTTTTTCTCTTTCCAGTATGGTACACTGTTAGATATAAATTAAACTTTTTATGACCGAGAACTTGGCTTATACCCCCGAAGGGCTGTATCGCGAAGCGGAACGCCGCGCGAGGGAGCAAGGAGTAACAGCTCACGATGAGTGGGATGTCCTTGTTGAGGAGGTTATTGAGGAGCATCGCGCAGTCGGCGAAATGCACGATGATGAAGAACTGGAAGAATTGGAGCGGGTTTTACGCGAGCGTTTTGACGAATATATCGCGGAAGCGTGAGAGCAGAAGGGCTTAGTAGGTAGTATGTAGAAGGTAGTACGTAGGATCGGTCTACGTTCTAAGTTCTACGTTCTACGTTCTCCGATTTATGAAACGCCGAACCATCTGGCTCATTGGCGGACTTGCTATTATTGGCGTTGCTGCCGCAGTTTTTTTTGTCCGCATCGCGCGTGAGAATTTTCCGAACGGCCCCGTCGTTTTCGGAGCGACTTTTTCAAAAAAATACGCCCAGTCGCTCGGCTTGGACTGGCGCGCGGCGTACACCGCCGTCTTGGATGAACTTGGCGTACGGCTGCTCCGGATTCCGGCGTATTGGGATGAAATAGAGCCGGAGACGGGGCGCTTTGTCTTTGACGATCTTGATTGGCAGCTTCGTGAAGCAGAGGCGCGCGACGCTAAGGTGCTTCTTGCCGTTGGACAGAAGCTCCCGCGCTGGCCCGAGTGCCATTTTCCGAGCTGGATCAAGAATGCGACCGTGGAGCGACGGCAGCTGAGGACGCTCGCGATGCTCCAGCGCGTCGTTTCCCGTTATCGCGGCTCAAAGGCCGTCTGGGCGTGGCAGGTGGAAAATGAGCCACTCTTTGATTTCGGCGAGTGCCCGCCACCGGATGTTGAATTTTTGAAGAAAGAAATTGAACTAGTCCGTTCGCTTGATTCCACGCGGCCGATTGTTGTGACGGACAGTGGAGAACTGTCCACGTGGCTTCCTGCAGCCGAATTGGGCGATATTCTGGGAATCAGCATGTATCGCGTCGTGTGGACTAAGTTTCTTGGTTATTTTTATTATCCGATTACGCCCGGGTTTTATCGTTACCGCGCGGAAGCGATCCGCTCACTCACCCCGCGCGTCATCATCACCGAGTTACAAGTTGAACCGTGGGTCGCGCGCGCGATTCCCGAAACGCCGCTTTCTGAACAGTACAAGTCTATGGACGCGGAACGGGTGCGTTCTAATGTTGAGTTTGCGCGCCGCGCGGGGTTGTCGGAAGTGTATGTGTGGGGCGTTGAATGGTGGTACTGGTTGCGCGGGCAGGGGAACGACGAGATTTGGGAATATGGAAAGAGCATATTTTGATTTTGTATGCCTGAACCGTTTGAGAAAATCCCTGAAGTGCCAAAGCATGTCCATGAGACCCTGAAGTTTCCGGACGGGTTTCTGTGGGGCACCGCCCTTTCCGCTCATCAGCATGAGGGAAATAACCAGCACAGCGATTGGTGGGCGTGGGAGCAGAAGCCGGGGAATCCGCGCTCTGGGGACGCGGTAAATCATTACGCTCTTTACGAAGCGGATTTTGATTTGGCAAAGTCGCTTCACCAGAACGCGCACCGTTTTTCGCTGGAGTGGAGCCGGTTGGAACCCCACGAAGGGGAGTGGGACACGCATGAGGTTGAGCACTATCAGAATGTGCTCCGCGCGCTCAAAGCGCGCGGGTTTGCGGTCGCGCTGACGCTGCACCATTTCACAAACCCCGCGTGGTTTGCGAATAAGGGTGGCTGGGAGCGGCGCGATGCCCCCCGCCTTTTCGAGCGCTACGTGGATTTTGCGATTAAAAATTTTGGCGAGTGGGTTGATCTGTGGCTGACGGTAAACGAACCGCAGATTTATGCGGCGCAATCATACGCTCTGGGCGTGTGGCCGCCGCAGAAGAGATCCGTGATTCGGGCATGGCGCGTGTTGAAGAATCTTGCGCGCGCGCATCGTGCCGCATATGCGGCAATCCACAAGGCGATGGATACGGATGGGAAAAAGGCGCAGGTCGGCTTTGCGCACGGCCTTATGTCCATGGTTGCATATCGGAAACACTCGCTGCTGGATCACCTGGCGCTGCGCATCGCGGATAAGATTTGGAACCATTCGTTTTATGATCTTACCAAAGGCACGCATGACTTCTTGGGCGTCAACTATTACCTCCACCAGCGCGTCAAGCGCGCGGCGACGAAGCTCCTCCACAACTTCGTTGATCCGCGAGAAGAGAATCGTGAGGTCTCCGACATGGGATGGGAGATTTATCCGCAGGGGATTTTTGAGGCGCTTTTGGACGTGAAAGACATGAACCTGCCAATTTACATCACGGAAAATGGCATTTCTACCGCAAATGACGATCGTCGCGCACGCTTCATCGTTTCGTACATTAAAGAGCTGTATCACGCGATCCATGCGGGCATTGACGTTCGCGGCTATTTCCACTGGTCGCTTTTGGACAATTTTGAGTGGGACAAGGGATACACCCAGCGCTTCGGGCTTGTGGAGGTTGATTTCAAGACCTTGAAGCGCATGCCGCGGCCGTCCGCCGCCCTCTATGCGCAGATTTGTAAAGAAAACGGCATCCCGCACGATCTCCTGCGCTACGTGGGACACGCGGTGGAGGAGCATTAATCGGCAGCGCCCTCGCGCTTGACTCTCTCGCTGGAGAGAGTTTTTCATTTTGTGCTACCATTGTTTCGCCCCACCCATAATTCCTGATTCATAATTCTTAATTCACCGGCAATGGCCCGCTTTTTTGAAGACGCGCTCACTTACGACGATGTGCTGCTCGTGCCGCGACGTTCAAGCGTTTCCTCGCGCAGCCACGTCTCCACGGAGACATGGCTCACCCCGCGTATTCGAATGAACGTCCCCATCGTCTCCGCAAACATGGACACGGTTACCGAGTGGCGGATGGCCGTCACCATGGCGCGATTGGGTGGGATCGGGATCATCCACCGCTTTCTTTCCATAGAGGATCAGGTTGTGGAAGTGGAAAAAGTGAAGCGCATAGAAAATTTCCGTATAGAAAGGCCCTATACGCTCACGCCTGCCGCTACGCTCCGCGATGCGCGGGAGGCGATGCGGCGCTATAGCGTCTCCTGTCTTTTGATTGCAGGAGCCGAGGGGAAGCTCGCGGGGCTCCTTTCAAACCGCGACATCCGTTTTGAAACTGACGAACGACGGCCGGTTACGGAGCTCATGACCCCGCGAGAGCGACTCATCGTCGCGCACCCCGAGATTACGCTACCCGAGGCGCGCGAATTGTTGCGGCGGCATAAGTATGAAAAATTGCCCCTCGTGGACGAGAACGGGGCGCTTTGCGGCCTTATTACAAGCAAGGATATCGTTCGTTTTGACGAGTATCCGCAGGCAACGAAAGATGAAAAAGGGCGGCTGCGCGTCGGGGCGGCGTTGGGAGTCAAAGACACCCTTCCGCGCGCCGAGGCGCTTCTTGCCGTCGGCGCGGATGTGCTCGTCGTTGACGTTGCCCACGGCCACAACGAGCGCGCGCTTGCCGCGATTTCCGCTCTGCGCGCACGGTTTGGAAGTTCTGTTCAGATTATCGGTGGAAATATCGCCACGCCTTCCGGGGCGCGCGACCTGGTTTCCGCCGGCGCTGATGCGGTAAAGGTAGGGATCGGTCCCGGAACCACATGCACGACGAGGATCGTCGCCGGTGTCGGGGTTCCGCAGCTTACGGCCGTCCTTCGGGTTGCCGAGGCGCTCGCGGGAACTAATATCCCGGTCATTGCCGACGGCGGCATTCGCTATCCCGGAGACCTTACGAAAGCAATGGCCGCAGGAGCAGGAAGCGTGATGCTGGGGGGACTGCTTGCCGGAACCGATGAAAGTCCGGGAGTAACCGTCATGCGAAACGGACGGAAATATAAAATCGCGCGGGGAATGGCCTCCTTAGGGGCCGCAGCGGGACGACGTGCTGGAGATGGCGGTGGAGGGAGCGATGAGGAGCTTTCGCACTATGTAGCCGAGGGGATTGAAGCGGCGGTTCCATACCGCGGAAAGGCGGAGGAGGTCGTGGAGCAGCTCATGGGCGGACTGCGCTCCGGCATGTCCTACTGCAATGCCCGGACGATTGGAGAATTGCAGGCAAATGCCGGATTTGTGCGCATTACCGATGCCGGGCGGAAGGAGAGCTTGCCTCATGATGTAGAGGTGTTGTGAGAAGTGCAAAATGCAAAACGAAAAATGTAAAATGTCGGTGTTCCGCTTCGCTTGTTTTAAATTTTGAGTTGTCCCGACGCTTCGGTCGGGATCCCGCTTCGCGGTGATTATTTTACGCTTTTCGCTTTGCACTTTACGCTTATAGTTGTCCACAGTTTTCAAAATGCGCGTAGGCGATACAATGCAGGTGACGGAAAAAATAAACATGAACTATGCGCAATGAAGCGGTGTTAGACATTGAAACGCAAAACACGTTTCGGGACGTCGGCAAATACGATCCTGCGCTTCTCAAAATCTCTCTGGTGGGGGTTTATTTTTATGAAACGGACTCTTTTGAGGCGTTCCGCGAGCACGAATTGTCAAAACTGTGGCCGCGTCTTGAGCGTCTTACCCGCGTGATTGGTTATAATATTGATGATTTTGACCTGCCGGTGATGAACAGCTATTACCCGGGCGACATTACGCGGCTTCCGACACTGGACATCCTGGCGGAAATAGAGAAAAAAGTCGGATTTCGAGTGAAGTTGGATGATGTGGTGCAAGCGACGCTCGGAACCGCGAAGTCGGGGAATGGGCTTATGGCCGTGGAATACTTCCGGACGGGGGAGTGGGATAAGTTGCAGGAATATTGCCTCCAAGATGTGCGCGTGACGCGGGATCTCTATGAGCATGGCCTCAAGGCGCAGACGGTAAGATTCAAGGATCGTATGGGGAAATTTATTGATGTGCCTGTCAATTTCGCTTTGGAAGCGCCGGTGCGAGCCGCCATGAACCTAACGATGCCTTTTTGAAAAAGTTATCCACATCCGCCAGTTGGCGGAGATCACAATATATTGTGGTAAAATTGAGTGTAGAGACACAAGATGTTGTGTCCTAACATTGCCCAGCCCTCTACGCAGAAGTCCTTTGCCTAGAGGGCTGGGTTATTTCATACCCGTATGTACACACTCGACGGCCTCCGTCTCAAAGTTTTTGAAGATCGTTACGCGCTCCGCGACCGCGAAGGAAATCAGTTGGAACACACGCCGGAAGAGATGTGGAAACGCGTGGCAACTGCCATTGCTGCGGCGGAGCCGACGGAGGAGAAGCGGGCGTTTTGGGCCGACGAGTTTTACCGCGTCTTGGACGGGTTCCAATTTGTGCCGGGAGGCCGCATCCTTTCCGGCGCAGGAAGCGGCTACGATCTCACATTTTACAACTGTTTTGTGATTCCTTCACCGGAGGACAGCCGCGGCGGAATTTTTGAATCCGTGAAAACCATGGTGGAGATTATGTCTCGGTCGGGTGGAGTCGGCGTGAACCTGTCCACACTCCGCCCTCGCGGGGCTCGTGTGAAAGGCGTGAACGGCACGGCCTCCGGAGCCGTTTCCTTCGGTGGCCTCTATTCATACGCAACGGGTCTCATCATCCAAGGTGGATCTCGCCGCGGCGCTTTGATGCTCATGTTGAATGATGACCACCCGGACATTGAAGAATTCGTTACCGTGAAGCGCGCAATGGGGCTCGTCACCAACGCGAACCTTTCCGTGTGCATCTCCGATCGCCTTATGGAGGCGGTCAAAAATGACGCCGATTGGGATTTGCAGTGGAATGGCACGGTCTATAAGACGATACAGGCGCGGTATCTGTGGAACCTGATTTGTGAGTCGGCGTGGGCTTCTGGCGAGCCGGGGTTGTACTTCATGGAGCGGGCGAACAAGCAGGGGAACACATGGTATTTTGAAAACCTCATCTCGACAAATCCTTGTGGCGAACAGCCGCTCGGCGCTTGGTCCGTCTGCAACCTGGGTGCGATCAATCTGGCGGCGTTCGCAAAAGACGACCGCGTGGATTACGAACGGCTCGGCTGGGCGGTGCGCACCGCCGTCCGATTTCTGGACAACGTAATTGAAGTGACGGGATACCCATTCCCGCAGAACCGCGAGGCGCAGATGAATATCCGCCGCACCGGCCTCTCCGCCATGGGCCTCGGAGACCTTCTCATTAAATTGAAATTGCGTTACAGCTCACCGGAAGCGCTCGCCTTGGTGCGTGAAGTGTACCGATTCATCCGCGACGAAGCGTACCGGGCATCCGTTGAGGTCTCCAAAGAGAAGGGGCCGTTCCCCAAGTTTGATCCCGAAAAATACCTCCAAGGGTACTTTATTCGGCAGCTCCCCGCAGTTTTGCAGGCGGCGATCGGCCGCTATGGAATCCGGAACGCAGTGCTCTTGACCCAAGCGCCGACCGGAACGACATCGCTTCTTTCTGGCGTAAGTTCGGGGATTGAACCGGTATACGACTTCGTTTTTATCCGCAAGGACAGAATCGGCGAGCATGAAGTGCACCACCCGCTCTACAAGGAATGGTTGGATGCGCATCCGGGGGAGGCCGTTCCGGATTATTTCGTGAACGCGAAGCAACTCACGCCCGATGAGCACGTCGCCACACAGGCGGCAATTCAAGAGTTTGTGGATTCCTCTATTTCCAAAACCGTGAACGCCCCGGAGGAGCACACGGCGGAGCAGGTCGCGACGCTGTATGAAAAGGCGTACGAGCTTGGCTGTAAAGGAGTAACCTATTTCCGCGAGAACTCCCGTGATGTTTCCGTTCTGTACTCCAAAGATGCCCAGGATAAGAAAGCAAATGGCGAATCGTCACCGCGAAGCGGGATCCCGACCGAAGCGTCTGGACAAATCGCAAATAGATCCGCCGATGCTCCCGTCGCAGGCACTGCCACCGCTTCTTTCGATGGCATTACTCCGCGGACGCGTCCGGCGGTCACCACCGGCAAGACATACAAAATTACGACCGGCTACGGGACGCTGTATGTAACCGTAAACGACGATGAAGAAGCACGACCCTTTGAAGTATTTGCGACGATCGGAAAAACAGGCGGCTTTTTTGCGGCCAAATCGGAGGCAATTTGCCGACTCATCTCTCTTGCGCTCCGTTCAGGCATCTCGGTTACCGAAGTGATTGACCAGCTGAAAGGCATTCGCGGCCCGATGCCTTCGTGGACCTCGCGTGGCATGGTGCTATCCATTCCGGACGGGATCGCGCAGATTCTGGAGGAGCACACCCGCGTCCCGCAGGCGACATTGCCGCTTGACGCCGCTCCGAAAATTGAAACCGGCATGAATATACTGCCCGAGGCGGAAGTGCTAAAAATGGCTGCATATGACGCCCATCCGGCAGTAGGGCTTGCGCCGGAATCAAATGTTCCCGCAATGGTACGGGTTAGGAGCATTGCGAATACCGGTTTTGCACCACAGTGCCCGGAATGCAGCGCGGTGTTGGCGGTTGCCGAAGGGTGCATGACCTGCCACAGTTGTGGATACTCTAAGTGTGGCTAATTGTCATGAAGCATGAAACTTGAAGCATGGAACATTGAGTGCGAAGCGCGGAGCGCACTCCTTCCTTCGACATGCTCAGGATGGTGAGCGAAGTCGAACCATGAATGAATGCTTCATGTTACGTGCTCCATGTTTCATGTTATATGCTTCAGGTTTATACGGGTGATGGGAAAGGCAAGACGACCGCCGCGCTTGGCGCCGCGGTTCGCGCTGCCGCCTCCGGTGGGCGCGTCGCCATTGTTTATTTTGACAAAGGCGGCACGCATTATTCCGAACGCCGCTTTTTAGAGGCAGTCAAAGGAGGGCCGTTCCTCTCCGCTGTATACGGTTCGTACAAACCTCCGAAACCAACCGGCCGGGTTGATTATGTGGCGACCGGACTGGATCGGATTGATCCGACTACCGGCCGCTTTCGTTTCGGCGTGACTCTGGCTGACAAGAGAGAAGCGCGTCGTGGGCTTGCCGCGGCGAAGAAATTTTTGACGAATAAAAAGTACAACCTCATCATTTTGGATGAGTTAAATACGACCGTTTCATTGGGGATGCTACCCCTGCGGAGCGCGCTCGCGCTTCTGCGCTCGCGCCCAAAGGATATTGAGGTTATCGTAACCGGACGCCGCGCGCCGGATGAAATTTTGAACGAGGCCGATTTGGTGACTGAAATGAAGCTCGTAAAACACTATTTTTACAAAGGCATCCGCGCTCGCGAGGGGATTGACTTTTAATGCGAAACGGGGTATGGTTGGACGTTGCGCTTCATGGAGAGGAGAATTGCATGGATAGCAAGCTGCGTCTGTTCGTATACCGTTGGTACCACGAACCGCTGCCGACTGCCGATCCCAAGTACATGGTCGCCATAGTGCACTCGGCGCGATCGGATGCCGACGCGATGATGCGTGCGCGTGAGCGCTTCGTCGGCGAGATGATGGGGAACCTCGAGATCGCCGCTGCGCACGAATTCGAGGTTCAGGAGCACGCGATAGAAGCGGGGCTCATGATTGAGCAGATTGAAATTTGAGCAACGTAGGTTGCCATGAAAGAGGTTCTGTATCGCTTGGCAGTTATCATTCCCGCGCTTTTTTTCTTCGGCTGGTGCTTCTGGACGGTGAACCCCAAGCGCCCCGAGCGCCTCGTGAAGCTCCGCCAGAAGCTCGGTGTCAACGTGGACGCCAAGAAGTGATCCGGTTGCCCGCCCAAGTCTGCCTCAAGGCGGATTTAGGTGGGCTTTTCTTTTAATCGGAAATCGGTTATTCTGTGCAACAATCGGCTTTGTTAATATCCGTATGGCGCGGCGACAGTACGTTCGGTGAGACGGGCGGCGCGATGTTTGGCGAGAGATCATTTAAAGAATTCATCCCCTGGCCGGGGCGTAGCACAGCGGTAGTGCGCTCGGTTCGGGACCGAGAGGCCGTCCCGCCACGCGGGATCGCCCCGACAAACATTGAAAATTCGTCAAATAATCGGGGCGTGGCGCAGCGGTATGCCGGTCCGCTTTCGGCGGACACCGGGCGGCAGGCGGCGCAAGGTGTCGCCCTCCGGCGACAGATTATTTGCAGTAATCCTCGCTCTGCGAGGACAACGCCGAAGCGCGCACGGTGAGTGGGGTCGAGCCGGAGTGAGGACTGAACTGCTTCAGTCCGAACCGGCAAGACGGGCGGCACCATGTTCGGCAAAACCGATTATAATGTTCGTATCGTGGTCGGGGCGTAGCACAGCGGTAGTGCGCTCGGTTCGGGATCGAGAGGCCGTCCCGCCACGCGGGATCGCCCCGACAAACATTGAAAATTCGTCAAATAATCGGGGCGTGGCGCAGCGGTAGCGCGCACGGTTCGGGACCGTGAGGCCGCAGGTTCAAATCCTGTCGCCCCGATTATTTGACGAAAGTGAGCCATGACGTGCCGAATCGTCCCGCCACGGCGGGATCGCCCCGAAAAAACACACCCCAACTCGTTTGGGTGTGTTTTTTCATAAAAAAGCCCCGAATATGTTCAGGGCAACGGCGTCTAGTAGCAGCCCTTCGTGAGAAACGGGCCGAGAATCGTATCAAGCACCACAAGCATGGCGATGAGGGCAATCGTGGGGATGATGAGGCCGGTGCCGATGCCGGGTTCGTTTGGTCGCATGGGTTCTCCTCGCGTGCTGCGTTCTATTGTGAGACTGTAAAAAAATGACCGAATTCGCCCGAGGCGAATCGACAAGCTCAGGGAATAAAAACGTTTTTCTACAGTCTCATTGTACGAGAGACGGGCTTCCGATTACAATGCCCCTGCCGACATGGAACACAAAGCATGGAACACGGAACACAAAACACGGAACATATAAGTACAAGGCGCGGAGCGCATTCCTTCCTTCGACAGGCTCAGGATGGTGAGCGAAGTCGAACCATGAATGAATGAATGCTTCATGCTCCGTGACTTATGTCTGACATGTTTGATTATCAACTGAAGAAGACCCTGGCGCGGGAGGCGCCGCTTGCCGACCGGATGCGGCCGACGGCTCTGGAAGATTTCGTGGGACAGGACGCGCTTACCGCCCCCGGCTCCCTCCTGCGGACGCTTCTTCTTCGCGGTGAGCCGCCGTCAATGATTCTCTGGGGACCGCCCGGAACGGGCAAGACGACGCTCGCCCGCATCATTGCCCGCATGACCAGTTCGGCGTTCGTGCAGCTCTCGGCAGTCGCCGGCGGCCTGGCGGAGCTGCGGACGATTCTCCAGGATGCGGAGGAGCGGCGGAAGATGCGCGGAACGCGCACCATCCTCTTTTTGGACGAGATTCACCGCTGGAATAAGTCGCAGCAGGACGCACTCCTTCCGTATGTGGAAGACGGGCGCATCACTTTGATCGGCGCGACGACGGAGAACCCGTCTTTTGAAGTAAACTCAGCGCTCCTCTCCCGCGCGCGCGTTTTTACCCTAGCGCTGCTTTCTCCCGATGCTTTGCGGCAGATTATTCGCCGTGCGCTCGTGGACTCCGAGCACGGTCTTGGTGGACAAGCCGTCGTTCTTTCGGCGGAGGCGGAAGATTTCCTCGCCTCGGTTGCTGATGGGGATGCCCGGGTCGCCCTTTCTGCGCTGGAGCTCGCGGTCGCCGCCACTCCTCCGAACGCATCCGGGGTGATACAATTAGAGAAGAAAACGCTCTCTGACGCCCTCCAGAAACGCACCCTCCGGTACGACCGCGCCGGAGCCGAGCATTACAACATCATCTCTGCGCTCCACAAGTCCATGCGCGGCTCGGATGCCGATGCGGCACTCTACTGGTTGGGGCGGATGCTGGAGGCGGGTGAGGACCCGCTCTATGTTGCTCGGCGGCTCATTCGCTTCGCCTCTGAAGACATCGGACTTGCCGACCCGCAGGCGCTTCCCCAGGCGGTTGCGGCCTACCATGCGGCGCACTGCGTAGGCATGCCCGAATGCTCCGTGAATTTGGCTCAAGCGGTGGCATACCTTGCCCGCGCTCCAAAATCCAACGCTCTCTACCGCGCCTATGGGGAAGTGAAGAATGATCTCCGCGAGTGTCCGAATGAACCCGTTCCGCTTCATCTCCGCAATGCGTCTACAGCGCTCATGAAGGAACTCGGCTACGGGGCCGGCTACCGGTACAATCCCGACCACGAGGAGTCGGTGGAGCAGGACTACTTGCCGCCCGGCTTAAAGGGAAGAAAGTATTTTCAACAATGAGACGCGTTCGCAGCACATATCGTGAACGGTTCCCGCGTCCCGATAGCTATCGGGGCCGGAGTTCGGCCGGAGAACGGTCGGTGGACGGAAGACGGCTGCGAATCATGCTTGGCATTTCGTGGTTTTTGGGCGTGGCGATTATCCTCCGCCTCCTTGTCCTGCAAATTTTTAATTACGATTACTACGCAGCCCTCGCGGCGGGAACGCACTCAATTTACCGCGACCTGTTTCCGGAGCGGGGGAGCATCATGGTGCGTGACCGTCTGGGCAGGGAAACGCCGGTTGCTGCGAATCGGGAACTTTTTCTCGTGTACGCGGATCCTCGGAAAGTGACGAATCCGAACGGAGCCGCTGCGCATCTTGCGCGCGTTTTGGGTGTGGATGAGATGGCGCTTCTTGCGCGTCTGGATCGCCCCGATGATCCGTATGAGCCACTCGCTCACGGCGTATCCAAAGAAACATTGGCAGAAATTAAAAAATTGAGTCTCGCTGGCATTGATGCCGCTCCCGAACAGCTGCGGACGTATCCGGAAAAAGATTTTGGCGGTCATGTGCTCGGCTTTGTCGGCTCTGACGCCGAGGGAAGAAAGGGCGGCCGGTACGGGTTGGAGGGCTTTTGGCAGAAAGAGCTCGCTGGCGAAGCCGGTTCGCTGCGATCGGAGCGCGATGCGCACGGACGCCTCATTTCAGTAGGCACGGTGGAGATCGCGACTGCAAAAGACGGCGCCGACCTTCTTCTTACCGTTGATCGAACGGTTCAGTTTGTCGCTTGCGCTAAATTGCGCGCCGCGGTCGCGCGGCACGGCGCCGATGGCGGGACGGTGGTTATTGCCGAACCGGCGACGGGCGCCATCATCGCCATATGCTCCGCACCCGATTACGACCCCAACAGTTACGCCGAGGTGGATGATTTGCAGGTATATAACAATCCGGCCATATCGTATCAATATGAGCCGGGGTCCATTTTCAAGTCCATTACCATGTCAATCGCGCTTGAGGAGGGGAAGGTCAAGCCGGAAACGACCTATACGGATACCGGGGAGGTGCGCATTCCGCCTGATACTATTCGGAATTCCGACGGCAAAGCGTATGGCGTGCAGACCATGACGCAGGTGCTGGATCAATCTTTGAACACCGGCGCGGTTTACGCCATGCGCACCGTGGGCGCGCGTACGTTTCGGAAATATGTGGAGAGCTTCGGGTTCGGGGAGGCGACCGGCGTTGAGCTTGGGAATGAAGTGCGGGGCGACACAGCCGCCTTGCGGAAGAGTGGAGAAATTTATGCCGTGACGGCATCGTTCGGCCAAGGGATCGCCGTAACGCCCCTTCAGCTCGTCGCGGCCTATGGCGCGCTCGCAAACGGCGGGAAGCTCATGAAGCCGTATATTGTCGCGGAAGTGAGACGAAGCGACGGAACAAAGGAAGTTACTTCTCCGCGCGTACTGCGCGAAGTGATTTCTCCGCGTACTTCAAAATTTATCGCCGGGATGCTCACTTCGGTGGTGGAGCGCGGGCATGGGAAGCGCGCCGGAGTGCCAGGATATTACGTTGCCGGAAAAACGGGCACGGCGCAGGTGCCGAAGCCGGGAGGCGGATACGACCCCGATGTCACCATCGGTTCATTTGCGGGCTTTGCTCCGGCGGATGACCCGAAGTTCGTGATGCTCGTGAAAATTGACCGCCCGCGCGATGTAATATGGGCGGAATCAACAGCCGCGCCGCTTTTTGGCGAATTAGCGGCATTTCTGCTACAGTATTACGAAGTACCGCCGGAGAGATAAAACATGAAACACGTAACATGAAGCATTCGTTTAAGGACTGATTTGCGTTTCATGTTTCATGACATTATGAAAATATTTGCTAAAAATTTGCTTGCAAGTCTCGCGCGGGCGGTAATCAAAAAGTACCGCCCTCTCATCATCGGCATCACGGGCTCTGTGGGAAAAACCTCAACGAAAGAGGCGATTTTTGCGGTGCTCGCGAGCAAGATGAGCGTCCGGAAAAGTCCTGGCAATTACAATACGGAATTCGGCGTGTCGGCGACCATTCTGGGTATTTCCGCTCCGGGTCGTTCCCCGTTTCGGTGGCTTGGTGCGATTGCTCGCGCACTGGGCCTGCTCATGATCCGCGATGCAACGTACCCAAAGGTACTGGCGCTTGAAATGGCCGCCGATCGGCCCGGGGACATAGAATTTCTCGTACGCATCGCACCGCCGAAGATCGGAGTCTTGACTGCCATCGGTCCCGCGCATTTGGAACGCTTTGGAACCATTGAACGTGTTGCGGCGGAGAAATCATTGCTTGTCGCGGCGTTGCCGGCCGATGGGACGGCGATTTTGAACGCGGATGATGAACGGGTGATGGCGACTGCGGCAAAAACGAAGGCGCGAGTAGTCACATATGGGTTTAGCGACGATGCGGCGGTGCGCGCAGCGGACATATCCACGACCCTGACTCACAATGAAGACGGACAAATTGGGGCGGGAATGACTGCGAAGGTGGCCTCTGACGGCGCAGTCGTCCCCATGCGTCTGGATGGAGTATTGGGAACGAGTCATGTGTACGCCGCGCTTGCGGCGACCTCCGTGGGCGTCGCCTTTGGAATGAATCTGGTGGAGATTGCAGAGGCGCTTCACGCGTATGCGCCTCCTCCGGGACGCATGCGCGTAATATCGGGCATTAAGTACACGATTATTCTGGATGACACTTATAACGCTTCCCCGCTTTCCATGCGCGCTGCTTTGGAAACATTGCGATCTCTTCCGATCGCGGAGGAAACTCGGCGCATCGCCGTGCTGGGAGACATGCTGGAGCTGGGGGCGGAGACTGATAATGCCCACGAAGAAGTCGGACGGCATGTTGCAGAATTGGGCATTGACCTTCTCGTTGCCGTAGGCGAACGGGCGCGGGCGATCCATGAGGCGGCAAGTCAAGCGGGAATGTCTAGCGACCGCGTGTTTCACTTCGGCTCTGCGGAAGAAGCCGGGCGATTCGTGCAAGAGCGACTGCGCCGCGGGGACATTGTCCTTGCGAAGGGGTCGCGTGGGATGCGCATGGAACGCGTGGTCAAGGAACTGATGGCCGAACCGCTCCGGGCGAAGGAGCTTTTGGTATCAGATATCGAGTAACCTCTTGACCTTGTTCTCTAACGTATTGGCGTATTAGGCCGCGGTACCATTCGTACGAATGGTACCTAGTTAGGGCGGGGGTGGTTAGGGGCGGCGTGTCATACGGAAGTAGTAATGTCCGCTTTGCGGGAAGTTAAAATGTCCGCCTCTG
>JBBTXB010000126.1:0-2033 GCA_038062475.1 Patescibacteria group bacterium | reverse complement strand
CTTAAAGGCAAACCGAGATACCATTGCACAACCTTGTTAAAAAATCTGCCTGCCCATTCACGCAAAAAGGGCTGATGCACAGCGATCACCGAATCTCGCAGCACGCGAGAGCCGATCACGATATCGTGGTCTTGCATTGCCGGCTTTAATTTTTCAAATTCCTCCGGCTGCGTGGACAAATCGGCATCAAGAAACAAAATCCATTCCCCCGATGCCGAAAGCGCACCGCGCTTCACGGAAAATCCTTTTCCTTGATTCGTGTCATTCCTCAAAAGACGGAGCATAGGATGACTCCGCATCTCCTCCCGCACACGTTCGCTTGTATGATCGGCAGAGCCGTCATCCACCACGATTATTTCAAAACTTTTTCCCGACCGCGAAAAATAATCAGCCGCGCGGCGAATGGCAGTCGCGATCGCGCGCTCCTCGTTATACGCAGGAATAACAATGGAGATATCAAACATGGGGCATTGTCTTTCCATCTTTAAACAAAGCATACCACACCTGAAAAGTCATCAGTGCCCAGATTGTGTTCAACCCATACGCCTTAATATCCCGGTGATCATCCAGTATCCGCGCGATCGCCGAAAAATCAAAAAAGTTTTCTGTACCGCGGCAATAGCCCGGACTCAAAATCTCCTTTGCAAATGGGTACAGCTCACCACGCACCCATTTTGATGCCGGAGAAAACCAGCCGCGTTTCTTTTCCGTGAGCACAAAATCCGGAATGAATTCGCGAAGCGCTTCGCGAAAAATTTTTTTGCCCAATCTGCGCGACTCCAATTTGTGGCGAGAAGGAATGCGAAATGCGAGTTCCGCCAGGCGATAATCCAGTATCGGCACGCGTTCTTCCAGCGCACATGCCATAGAAAGCTTATCAGAACGCACCAGCGATTCGTCCGGAAGCCATGTGGCCACATCTGCCATCATGAACTGATTGGTAAAATCCGGCTGAATATCACGGAAGTGCGGTGCATAGGCCTCTGCGACGGCGGCGGGGCGGTTCACCTCCGGCCGCAAGAAATTCCCCACCACACTCTCCTTTTGCCCCATAAACGACAAAAATCGCGAAAGCCCCGGCGGCGTCTGCACTTTTGAAAGAAGCGTTTCCTTACCAGTCGCGCGGCCAAGCGCACGGAGAATTGCCGGATGGCGCAGAGGCGCAGGAAGTGAACGAATCCGATCTACGATCGCGTTATAAAAGTAACGATCGTAGCCGCCGAACAGTTCATCTCCCCCATCGCCACCGAGCACTACATCAACCGTTTGCTTTGCGAATCGCGAGAGGAGATACGTCGCTGGCTGGATATGATTAGAGACCGGTTCGTCCATATGGTAGATGACGCGCTCAAAAGAATCGCGCACGTCCATGGCGGTGATGGTGACGGCATGGTGTTCGGTTCCGAAATGGGCCGCTGTGCGCGCGGCGAGGCGAAAATCAGCATTGTATTTTTCTTCCTCAACGTCCGTTTCAAAACCGACGGAAAACGTTTTGATCGTTCCGGGCGTAATTTCGCGCATCGCGCCCAGCACGGCAGAAGAATCAATCCCGCCGGAAAGAAACACGCCGAGCGGACGATCAGATATGAGTTGGCGCTTCACGGAGTCGCGAAATAGGGCGCGAATCTGTTCGCGGGCATTCGCCGCAGTGATCGGCTCGCCAGGGGAGAGTTTCCAGAACGGCGCGATCGCGAGATCCTTCCCTCGGAGTGTTGCCGTATGCGCAGCGGGAAGTTTAAAGATGTTTTTCCAAATTGTCCGCGGCGCCGGAACATAGAGAAATCTAAAATAAACGTTCAAAGAATCCAAATCTATCTCGCGGGGCACCCCGTGCTCCAGAATTCCTTTGATCTCCGAGGAGAAGATGAATCTGTTGCCGTCCCAAAAGTAATAGAGCGGCTTTACCCCGATATGATCGCGGGCGAGAAACAGTTCCTGTCGGTCGCGATCCCAGATGGCACAAGCAAAAATGCCGTTTAACTTTTTTACCGCCTCGCGGCCCCATTCGGCATAAGCGGCAAGGACGACCTCCG
>JBBTXB010000125.1:0-1839 GCA_038062475.1 Patescibacteria group bacterium | reverse complement strand
CTTCACGGCGTCTCAAATATTCTGCATCCGATCGTAAAAGCAGTTCCTTTTATGCGCGGTATGGGTCAGATGCGCACGGGGGATACGGCTGCATATCGTTTGCCGAAAACAAGTTTCGAGCATCCGCTCGTTATTGCCGTGGATGATCCGGAAAATTGGAATGTGCGATTTTTGAATGGGGCAATGATCGGTACTAAGTATAATGACAGCGACATTGAAATAAATACGACAAGGCGGGCGCTTGCATCAAGCAAGCGTGACGGCACGGCGTGTGTAGTTGCCAGCGGTTTGGTGGATATCGACATGACCAAGGCCGCAGGGCCCTCTCGGGCGCTTCGCGCGCTTTTTTCCGGGCGGGATATTAATGAGAAGATTTTTGACCCGGATTATCAGCCCGAAGTGCTTAAGATTATCAAGAAGTATGAGCCGGAAAATGATGGCGCCGAAGAAAACGGATCCGAATCCGATAAGGTAGAACAGGTGCTCTACGAGACATGGGAAGAAACGCTTGAGGATCTTTTGTCCGGCGGCTGGCATAAGGTATGCACACAGCCGAACGGCCAGCCTGAATTTTCCGGGCCATTCTATATTCTTTTGGGCATTCCGGAAATGAAAGTCATCATTGCGGCGACCTATTGGCGGGTGCATTATTACACGTTTGTGCGTCAGCAGATATTGGATGCGGAGATAAGAAGCGCGCGAAGCGGTCTTGCCTCTCTGCCGGAAGATGCGGAAGAAGAAGATGAAGATAGCGAAGATTTGGGAGGGGCTGATCGAACGAAACTCGCCACGGAACTCCATCGTCTTATCAAGGAACGCGCTCGTACGATTATTTCTTATGTAAGCGATTTGGAATGGCAGTGGTACTTCAATCAGTCGCTTGCGGATATTGTACGCCGATTCGAGGAGAAAATACCGAACTGTACGGTAATCGGGCGCAGAAGCGCCCATATCGCGCTTGGCCGTCATGTGATCTCGCTCACAATTCCTTCACATATGCGAGTTACGGACACTCTTTTGTCCGACTATACCCGTTCAACGGGTCTGAAAATCAGGCGCAGACAATTTGGATCTGCAACAGTGATACTGCATCCGTATGCGCCGATGTTCCGTGGCACGACAAGAGAAGCTGACGCCGAAGGACGCCGCGGATCGGGAAAAATTTATGTAGCACCTGTGTGTCAGGATGCGGTATTCTTGCGCGAAGAACTCGGGGATATGATGCCGGGGCCGCATCCGATCGCAAAACTGATCGCACACGAACGGTTTGCGCCCGGCGTAATGCGCCTTTCGTGCGTAAACGATATAGTGAGCGCCGAGCCGATTTCCATCGAAGCGCTTGGCACTTATGAAGAAAAGCCAAGAATTTCGGGACAGAAGATACGTTCATTCAAAGACGAAGCGTATATCTGGGGTCTTGTGGGAACCGATCCCCATTGGGGAGCGCAGGATAAAGCCTTTATCTGGTCGGAAGAACTGGGCAGTGATCTCGGCATGACCGAAGCGGTTATGCATATCTTGCGTCGGGAAGGATTTGGGCCCCATAATCTTCCGCCGATTCATTTTTTCGTGGCGAATGACGATCTTACGCAGGGTCATCACTTTCCTTCGGAAACCGAGCCGCATCCTCATAAATTGCCGATTGATGTCATAGAAAAACAATGGGCACGTGCATATGCCGAATCGCAAACAACAAGAAGCACGGCAAAATTAAGACGGCTTATCGCCGATCTTCGGAGATTCAATCTCAATCAATTTGAAGTGAGGGGCGACATATGGACGAATGATCAATTGGCGCAGTTGTTCTCGCGAAGTCTCCGTCCCAATGCGGATATGTAC
>JBBTXB010000124.1:0-4624 GCA_038062475.1 Patescibacteria group bacterium | reverse complement strand
TGTTTTTAAGGTCCCTACCTATTGTATTATAGCAATAATCGTGTTATTTTTTAAGGCGCAAAATACGAGGAAGAAACGTAAAAGTTATATTGAGTGGTTGATTCAGCGAAGTTGTGCGTCTGGCGGGCCGGTGGCGAAGCCCGGTTATCGCGTCCCCCTGTCACGGGGAAGGTCGCGGGTTCAAATCCCGTCCGGCCCGCCAGGTGCGGAACAATACGTTGGTTCCTTAAAGAAAGGAGCGGGAATGGTCTGGGGCGATGTGACTGCTGATCTGCGGAAAATTTATCAGGACGCCAAGGACGAGGGCATTTGGCTGCTAGAGTTTATGGGCGAGTCAGGAAAATCTTTCGCTGCCTTCGCGGGAACTATAGCGAAGGCGGAGGCGCTGGAAGCGAAGCTCGGTACAGAATTGGATTTAGCGCAACTGACCTTTGCCGATTGTGTCGAGATTGAGGAACTGGATGCGCATGCTGGAGGTGGTACTACTCGTGAGGAAGCGTGCCGAAAGGCGATTGAGAATTTGAAGCTGGCCCTTGCTCAAGCGTCTTAGCGAAGGCAGGGAAGAGAAGAAAGGGAGAATCAGTCATGCCCCTTCCGCCTCCGGATGGCTACCGCCGCGTTTCGCTTGGCAAGCCCGCGATGTTTCTGATTCCGTCCGCGAAGATGTACGATCCGGCGCGCGGGGATATCGCCGCCCGTATTCACCAGTTTTTGATCGCCACCTTCGGCGGCTATACGGCCGCGACGGGGAACATCTACGGCTGGTGGTTCGCCGAGGGCCGCCGCCTCCACTACGGAGAGCATCGGCTCTTCACCGTTGCCTTCGCCGGCCAAGAGCGTATCCCGGTGCTCGAACGCTTCCTTGCCGATATAGCGCGAGAGCTCGACGAAGAGTGCCTGTATCTCGAAACGGGTGACGACGCGTGGCTCATTTATCCGGAATTTTCCTCGGAGCGCGCCGAATAAAAACGAAATCGAACCTTACCGGTTCGGTTTTTTTAACGCCGGCTTTCCATTGACGAGATTCATGGATGCAGTAGATTCAAAGTGGAGGTAAACAGTGAGACCATATCCGAAGCTTGTTGTTTTAGTCCGTCACGCGGAGTCGGTGGGTAACACGCTTTCTGTCGCGGAGCGCGCAAGGACGCCAATGGGAACGAATTGGTACGCGCTCACCGAACGAGGGCGCGAGCAGGCGCGTATTACAGGTGAGTGGCTTCGGGCGCAGTACCCCTCACCGCGCAGAATCATTCGTTCCTACTACCAGCGCACGCGTGAAACAGCCGATCTGCTCTACCCCGACTTTCCGATTCGGGAGGACGAGCGGCTTGCAGAGGCGAGTCGGGGTATCTGGCATGTCCGTACGGAGGATGAGATACGCCGCGAAGCCCCGTGGGAAATTGACCGGAAGCAGTTCGAAGGTTTGTACCACTATCGGCCGATTGGCGGAGAAAACTGGCCAGACGTTGAGGGGCCGCGTGCGGGCATTCCGGCAGAGCTTGCGCTGCCGGTATCCGGGCGAGACGGTCGTTGCAGTAACGCACGGCCACTTGATAATGCTGTGGCAGAAGCTCGTCCACGGCTGGACCATCGAGGAGACCGTCGCGCGCTATGAACGCCACGAGTTTGCTAGGAACGCCGCTGTGCTCCTCTACCACGGCGAGACGCGAGGCGAAAAGCACATGCTCACCCACAACCCCGCAGAGGACTACGTTGTTCCGTGGGAAGGTAAAATCGCGGCGTAGCGTGTCGCGATGCAGCCGGTTGGTTCTTCAGTCAGCCGGTTTTTCTTTGGCGGCAAAAGGGCGCGTTTTTTAAGGCACGCGTTTTTTATAGACCCAGAAGTGCGCGAGGATTATGAGCGAGAGGACGATACCCGGCGCTTGCGAGGCGGCAAGGTAGGCATCAGCGCGCGCGAGGCCGTGGAGGAACCACGTGCTGAAACCCAGAAAGACGAGAAGCATGTAGGTAAAAGAAAGCCCTTCAGTGGAGCGTTTCGTGCGAATCTTTCGCAGTTGCAAAGGGAGCCCTATGAATGTGAGGGACAGAGAGACGGCAAAGGCGACAGTACTAAGCAAATTCATAGCGTTACGATAACGTACATTCCTACATTGTAAGCTATAGCTTACAATGTAGGAATGTCATGAATGGCAACTTTGACATTCCGAGTATTGACCCCGTTAGAAGTCCTTGGCCCCGTTAGAAATAGAACGCGAACACACACGCATACTGTATGCCGTGAAACATGATTTTTAACATGTATATATTTGAAAAAGAAGAACAAACAAAGCGTTCGCGATTTCTAACGGGGTTGGAAGAAAAAAATGCGACCAATTTTTTCTTCGTGCAGGAGTAATAGTAATACACAAAGACACGTTTGCAAACACATGGGTTCCGTGCTGTGAGACGGATCTCTAACGAGGTTGACAAAATTTATGAATTTGCTAGGGTTTTGATGAGCAACAACGTCCTTTCCAAGGAGAAAACCAGTGAAGTTGGCCGCAGCTCTCTTGCTTGTCGCTCTCTCTTGCCTCGTGTCGCTCCCTTCTAGCGCAGAAGCGCATGTTCCAGAGCCAGTAGAGCTCATCACGCGGATCCACGAGCGTCGTTTGACGCTTGGGCCGGAGCTCTCCGTCGGTTTCCTCCACTACAAGGAGAAGACCACGGCTGGTAGCATCATCGGCGTTCGGATGAATATCCCGTGGCGCGAGCACGTCGAGCTCTATCTCGGAGCCGGATTGGGGACCGGAGCGCTGCTTCACAGCCGGGATGTGCGGAAGCGCAGCGCTATCCTGTCCGTCAAGGTGCACGGCGGCGTCTCCATGATCTTCGACAAGTGGCCCGGAGGGTTTGACTTCGGCATGTACTGGGTCGGCGAAGATCTCTCCGGCGGCGCGAGCCCCCAAGGATCCGCCTTCGGCCTTGAACTCGGAGGGTACTACCCGTTTGCCGATGGACGCGGCCGTGTGAGCTTCACGCTGCTCCCCGGGGTCGGAACGGGAAGGGAACTTGATGTCAGCCAAGATGGGAACACGCTCTCCATTGGTTTCCGCGAGTTCCTGTTGCCTGCGATGGGGGCAGAGGTCGGTATTTCGTACCGATTCTAGCGTGTCCGCCTCCTCCCCGCCCAAATCCGCCCGAAGCGGACTTAGGCGGGGCTTTTTTATTTTCAAATAGCCGTTATAATAGCAGGAGCCATGCCACAATTAAAGAAAACATCGTTCTTTCGCGCGCTGTTGCGGGGGCTTGCGTTCCCCACGGCGGTTTTCATTGTTCACATCCTGACGATCTCCCTCTACGAAGTGTGGTGGCCGTACGACATACCGATGCATTTCTTGGGCGGAGTATCTATCGCGGTCGGTGGCGCAGTTTTTCTTGCGTCGTGGAAGAAGACCGCGCTTCCCAAGGACGTCCCGCGCTGGTTTATGGTCGTCTTTCTGGTGGGGATCACGATGATCTTTGGCGCCTTGTGGGAGTTCGCGGAGTTCGGTTCCGATTGGTATCTCCACACCATCAATCAGCAAGGCATCCGTGATACGATGGGGGATCTGGCGATGGATCTCATCGGTGGTTGGGTCGGCGCTCTGCTCGCCACGCGGCGGCGATGAGCAAAAGCGGCGGATTAAAAACGCCCCCCCACAAATACTTGTGGGGGGCTTTTTGTTACTTCCGGATTCGCCGGAGTTGACGGCGCACCTTCTCAAGAATCGCGAGCATTTCTTTGATGTAGTCGCCGATCTCTTCGGCCGCGATCGCGAGGAGACGTCCACCCGCTTCCGGGCTCGCCTTTGAAGGGTTGCCGTATACCCCATCTCTTGATTCCGTTTCCGTCGGAAGATACAGCTGCAACGGTCCATCGTCATAGGGGGAGAAGTTTGTCGTCCGATGGAACCCTTCGTCGTCGGCGATTTTATCCATTCGGACGACCGCGGCATCAATCGCCAGCATGAGCGAGGTTTCGATCTCGCAGGCGTGGCCGATCGTTTCGCGAAAGCCCTCTTCTCGGAGCGCGGCTCTTCCTTTCGCGCCACTCAAGTAGAGCGGGGTTGTACCGACGAACACCTTCCGTTCGTGTCCGTGATTTATGATTTTCTGGACGTTGGTGACGGACGATTGATTTCCGCCGTGGCCGTTCAGGAGGAAAAACGCGCCGAAGCCGTGGGCGATCATGCTCTCTATGATCGCGAGAAGAAAATTTTCATACACGTGCGGGTGGATGTAGATGCCGCCCGGCGGTTCGCGATGGAAGCTTGAGACGCCGTACTCAAGTGGTCGCAGCAGGACAACTGTTTCGGGTACCAGCTGCGCGACGCGCCAGGCGATCGCATTAGCGATGCGCGTATCTGTGTCAAGCGGGAGATGCGGACCGTGTTGTTCCAGTGTCCCCAGCGGGAGGAGGGCAACCTTCCCTGACTTTTCGACTGTGCGTACCTCGTCGGCGGTCCAGCGGCTGTACACGTTCTTCATGAACGGGTCCTTTTGTGAAAGTGCGGCAGAAAAGCGTATCGCGCATCCCACGGGCTGTCAATCCCGTTAGAAGCCAACCGAGAGCTGTGGTTGAAGTTGGGTTAAAGCGCGGAGCGCGCCTCATCCCGTTAGAAGCTAACCGCGCTGCTTGTATCTG
>JBBTXB010000123.1:0-4603 GCA_038062475.1 Patescibacteria group bacterium | reverse complement strand
CGGGTATTTTTCCGCGAACGTGGCGACGTAGCGTTTGCCGTCTCGGCGCGCGGCGAGTTCGCCTTTTTCGTCGGCGAAGGTGAGTTTCACCATTTCTCCGCGAGTGACTGCCGCTTCCGCATCGGTGATTGCCTTGAGGTCTCGTTCCACCTCCCGCTTCAGCTCTTTGAGCGTCTGCAAGTCGGCGATGATTTCGTCGCGTCTGAGAACGAGTTCCTCGGGGAGGAGGATGCCACTCTCTTCGCAGGTGAGCGTCGCGAAGGGCTTACCGCTGTAGAGCGTCTCGCCGCTGCGGTAGTCAGGTTCTTCATAGACGCCGAGCGTGCCATCCGCGTTCTTTTTGAGGAGAAGCTGCCAGACGATCACACCGTTGTCGGTGCGAATCCGTGCGATCCAGTGCGTCGCTCCGCCGAATGGCAGAAGGCGCTTTTTGTCATGCGCTTTTGCGCACGCAGAAACAGTGGGTGTGTCGCAGAGCGGGCAGGTGAGCCCGCCGACTCCGAACTTCTCGGGAATCGCGGCGAGAAGGATCTCTTTAATCTGCCGTGCCTCGTCTTGCGCCTCGCGGAACTGGCCAATCAGTCGCTCCAATCTCGCGAGATCTGCGTCAATCTCCCGAAAAGCGTGCTCCGAGAGATAGTGCCGTGTGGCATGCACGCGGTAGCTGATTTCCGCGAGCAACTGCTGGATGGTTCGGCGGTCTTTTTCGGGAATTGCCTCGTGCGCGAGTTTGTCGTAGGCGTAGCGGACTTGCTCCAACCGCAGACTGTAGGGAGCAAGTTTTTCCTCGCTCTCGGCTTTTTCTGCCGCCTTTCGCTGGTGTAACTCCACCATCCATGCCGGCAATTGGGCAAGCGCAGCTCGATATTTTTCAAGTAACTCCGGCGGGAGCTCTTCTTCAGAGGCGATTTGCACTTCGCGGGAGCGGATGATGAGCCCTTGGAAGAAAACTTCCTCGATGAGCCGCGTTTCTCCGAAGAGCGTATCAATGCTCCACTTTTTCTCGAGCGCGTGTTCGGGGATGAGTTCCGCGAGCCACGCTTCTTCGATCGCGGTGCAGTCGCGCGCGAAGGTCTTGGTGGTCTCCACGACCGATGCGCAGACGAGCATCCTCGGTGTCGCACCGAAGAGCGATGACGAAGGATGAATAAAGACGTCGCTTCGCTCACCCCAACGGTAATTGAAGCGGCCACTATGTACGCACAGATTCACGAGGAGTCCGGCGGCAACCGCCTTTTGAATGAGGGTGGGATCATCGCTTCGGCTTGCGGTAACTCCTTCGTTCGCCATGATTCCGAGAATTTGCGCGCGGGAGGAATCAATATCGCGGAGCGCGCGGTAGGAGAGGAAGTGATCTCGCGCCCACGCATTCTGTTCCTCGCGTTCCCGACGAGCAGTCCATGCTTTGTGGACTTTGAGGAGCGTGAGCGCATCGGAGGTCTTGTCGCGGAGAGGCGCGTGCTTGCGGTCCGCCTCGTCTTCTTTTTCTTCTCCGCGCGGCCGGACAAACACCGGACGCGCCGTGAAACCGGCGACAACCGTAGCAACCTGCTCCACGCAGCCAAACTTTTCGGCCGTGAGGAGCATGCGCCCCAGCATGGGGGCGACTGGCAGCCGTTCCATGCGGCGACCGTCTTCGGTCACATTCCCGTCTTTGTCCAGAGCCCCCAGAAGCGTGAGTCGTTCTGCCGCTTCCATCCATCGCGCCTCTCCCGGCTGGTCCATGAACTCCAGTTTCAAAACATCGTCCATGGAGTAGCCCAGCACGCGGAGCTTCAGGAGGATGGCGTCCAGGCTCATTCGTTTGATTTCCGGCTCCGTATACGGAGGCCGTTCCTGAAAACTCTCTTCGGTGAAGAGGCGGTGGCAGATGCCCGGCTGGGTTCGCCCTGCGCGGCCGGCGCGCTGGTTGCATCCGGCCTGCGAGTGATCGGCCACCCGGAGCGCGCTCATGGAGGCGCTCACATACTGCAGCTGCTTGATGAGACCGGAATCAACGACGTGAACTACGCCGTCAATGGTGATGGAGGTCTCCGCAATGTTCGTGGCGACGATAACGCGCCGTTCGTTGCAGCGCATGAAGACCGCACGTTGCTCATCCGGCGATTGATTGCCATAGAGCGGAAGAATCCGCGCGGCGATGCGCGCCTCGTCCAGTTTATCGCAGACGGAGCGGATGCTTTTCTCATCGGGGAGGAAGACAAGGATGTCGCCATCCTCGCGGGAACGGACGATTTCCTCAACCTTTTGCGCGATTGCGCTCCCGACATCTTCCGGCTCTTCGGCCGCATAGCGGATTTCCACCGGAAACACGCGGCCGGGAACCTTGACGATGGGAGCGTTCCCAAAGAACTGCGAGAAGCGTTCCTCGTCAATCGTCGCCGACATGATGACGATTTTCATCGTCGGTCGCAGGTTCTGGAGTTTCTTCAGCAGGGCGAGAATCAGGTCTTGGTTCACGCCGCGCTCGTGCGCTTCGTCCACGATGACGACTTCGTAGCGCCGCAGTTCCGGATCAGAGTGGAGCTCCCGAAGGAGGATTCCCTCCGTCATGAACTTCACTCGCGTTGCGGCTCCGACAGAGCGGTCGTTCCTGATCTGGTAGCCGATGGTTTCGCCGGGTTTTGTTCCATGCAGCGTGGTGACGTATTCGGAAACATTGATTACCGCCACACGCCGCGGCAGCGTGATGCCGATCATGCCCTGCTTGCCGAAACCGGCTGCGAGCAGCATGAGCGGCACTCGCGTGGATTTACCGGCGCCGGTTTTCGCCGCGATGACGGTTACCGGATTCTCACGAACGGTTTGGACGATTTCCGCCTCAAAAGCGTGAATCGGGAGCTTTTCCACGACATATTCTCACTTTCTTTCCCGACTTATCGGGATGGAATTCAGTTGTAAAAGTCCAACCACGAACTGTAGCGGAAATTTCGCCGGGAGTCAACCCCCATGACAGTCACTAAAGAAATAAGCCCCTCCATCATTTAAGATAGAGGGGCTTCAGAAACGCGAGGTCTTTGCTGCTCACACATGGGTGATTCGGCGGGTGCAAATCGGACGGGCGTGTTGCTGAATGACACGGCATTCCGTCCTCGCAAGCGCGTCCGACCCGCTAACCGCTACCCACCCGGTGCTGTTACCGTATTACGGTGGCGAACCGCAATCGGTTTCCCTCCGGACGGAATGGTTACCGCACCGGATCAACAGCACTCTACCTGGAAGTGCAATAGTTGTCAAGGTCATTGGCTCATCTGTCAACGAGTCATGAATTTGTCCGCTTTTGTGAGGAATGAATTTGTCCGGTTGAGAAGACGGGGTGCAAGGATGGGCATGGATACTGCTGCCGCCACGGTTTCAGCTCGTTTCGGAATCGGCATGAAGAGGACGGGTTTGTTTCTGACAAAGAGGGAGTACGCGCCGCCGGGATACTCGCGAATCAGCACGGTGTCTTTCGGCCTAATGGCGAGTCTTGGGGTGGGCAGGAGTTGCCACCATTGGTTCCTCCAGGAAATCGTGAAATCGTTCTGGACCACCCGCTCCTCGATGCGGCAGAAGACGTCGCGGAGCCCCGGGCGTTCCCTTTTCGAGATTGCCCGATGGAAGTCCGCCTCTTCCCT
The DNA here is from genome assembly GCA_038062475.1 of Patescibacteria group bacterium. Classification (GTDB taxonomy): domain Bacteria; phylum Patescibacteriota; class Patescibacteriia; order JBBTXB01; family JBBTXB01; genus JBBTXB01. The sequence continues at coordinate 986 of JBBTXB010000123.1, read as the reverse complement.
GGAAGCAACCGCGAAACGGCGGTTGAAGTCGGGAACGAAGGTCTCGGTGAGGAAGCGGTTCGCTTCCTCGACCGCGCTCACCTTCCGGAGCCGCATTTCTTTGACGAGCCGGTCCTGCAACGTCTTGAAAAGGCGTTCGACCCTGCCCTTGGCCTGGGGCGAGAGCGCGAAGATGAGGTCGACCCCGACGGTATCCATGGCCCGTTTGAGCTGTGTCTTCAGATCGGGGTTGTCCCGCGCGACGCGCTCGTTCATTTTGTAGGTGGAGAACCGGTCGAGATAGACGCTCTTAGGCAGGCCGTGTTTCTCTGCATAGGCAAGCCAAAAGGCCATGACCGGCAGTGTTCCCTCGTGCGGCGCGAAGACGAGGGAGAGGACTTCCCCGGTGGCGTCGTCGATCGCGGCCAAGAGGCACAGTTCGTCCTCTCCGCTCCTGCCCTCGAGCCAGTCGTGGTATGACCCGTCGAACTGGACGAGCTCGCCCCGATGGGCCCGGCGCTCCCTCCACTCGCGATGGACGGCAATCCGTCTCCGGCGCGCGAGATCGCGCGCGGCCCAGACGCCTCCTGCGATGAGCACGTCCGTGATCGTCGTGCGGTGCCGGTTGATGCCATGGAGCGCGGCGAGCTTCTCGGCGATCATCGTGGCGCTGAAATCGTGGTAGGTCTCCAGCGCCAGGCGACAGATCGTCTCGCGCTCGCCGTTCCCGACGCGACGAGGACTTGCCTTGCCTCGGTTGCCGTGGACGAGGCCGGCGGCGCCTTTTGCCGCGACCGCGTTTTTCCAGCGGCGGACGGTCCTGGCCGAAACCGACAGTCGCTCGGCGACGTCCGACGGCGTCATTTTTCCGTCCGTTATTTTTTGAATGAACGCGAACGCATTGAGTTCTTTTGCCGACATGGGAATGAGTGTCATACCCCGGTATCCTATACCGGAGCGGACATTTTCATTCCTCATGAGGCGGACATTATCACGGCTCGGTTACA
>JBBTXB010000122.1:0-5180 GCA_038062475.1 Patescibacteria group bacterium | reverse complement strand
TTTTCGCATGGCTCCCGCTTGGGCTGCGCGTCCTCCGCAAGGTGGAGAATATCGTGCGCGAGGAGATGGTGAATCTCGGCGCGCAGGAGGTTTTGCTCCCCGCGCTCCATCCGAAGGAAGCATGGGAGAAGACGGGGCGGTGGAAGTCGTTTGATGTTTTGTACCGGCTCAAAAGCCAGAGCGGAAAGGAGTTTGCGCTCGGGGCGACCCACGAGGAAGTCATCACGCCGGTTGTGAAGGCGTTTGTGCAGTCCTACCGCGATTTGCCCGTGAAGCTTTTTCAGATTCAGACGAAATTCCGCGACGAGCTGCGGCCGAAATCCGGGTTGCTCCGCGGACGGGAGTTCGGAATGAAAGACCTTTACAGCTTTCATCGGACGAGCGATGAGCTCCAAGCATTTCTTCCGGAGGTCACGCGTGCGTACCTTGAGATCTTTGAACGCTGCGGGGTGTCGGCGCGCGTCGCCACTGCTTCCGGCGGGGCGTTTTCCAAAGATCATTCGTTTGAGTTTCAGGTAACGACACCTGCGGGAGAAGATCGCATCCTCCTCTGTTCTTCATGCGATTTCGCGGAGAATGCGGAAATCGCAGTGGTGAAATTGGGAGGCAAGTGCCCGCGCTGCGGCAAAAAGATTCGGGAAGAAAAGGGAATAGAAGTCGGGAACACCTTTAATTTGGGAACGACATTTACCGATATTTTTGATCTTGAGTATGAAACGGAAGAGGGTAGGCGCGAAAAGGCGGTGATGGGTTGCTTCGGATTAGGCACCACGCGGCTCGTCGGCACGATCGTTGAGGCAAACTACGATGAGCGGGGAATCATGTGGCCCAAGACCGTAGCGCCGTTTGACGTACATCTCGTTGCGCTTGTCCCCCGAGGGGGGCTTGCGGGGAAGGGCGCCCCCCGACCCGCCGCCCAGGGTACCCGGCCGGTCTCCGCACAGGGGACGGCCGGAACCACGGGTCGGGGCAGGCACGAAGAAGTGCACGCCGCCGCAGATGCGCTGTATGGAGAACTTCGTCGCGCAGGAGCGGACGTGCTCTGGGATGATCGTGAGAGTGTGTCCGCCGGCGAGAAGTTCGCGGATGCCGACCTTCTCGGTGTTCCGTTGCGGTTGGTCGTTTCGGAAAAAACATTGAAGGCCGATTCTATTGAATGGAAAGAGCGGGGAAGCGCGGAAGCGAAACTTGTCTCTCGCGACGAGATAATAAAAGCAGTTGAAGGATTCCTGCGCGCGTAAATATCGCAATAAAACAAAAGCCCTCCGATCACCGGAGGGCTTTTGTTTTATCCGAGAAGTCTATGATTTCAGGATGTCTTTCAATGCTTTTCCTGCTTTGAATTTCGGAACCGTCACTGCCGGAATCTGGATTTTTTGAGTGGGGTTCTGCGGGTTCACGCCCACGCGCGCCGCTCGGCGTTTGGACATGAAACTTCCGAAACCGGTGATAGTGACCTCTTCTCCGGCCTTCAGCGTTTTCATAACAGTTTCCGTGAACGCCTCAAGCATTTCTCCCGCTTTTGATTTCGGCAGAGACACCATCTCCGCGATTTTTGCCGTGAGTTCAGCTTTGTTCATAGGGTCACCCCCCTTCAAAGATTGGCTAGTAGTTAGTCCCGACGCCCCGATTCAATTCGGGGGCCGGGATCCCGACCGAAGCGTCGGGAAAGCTAGAAATAGTATATCACGGATTACCGTGCGTATTCAATGACGCGCGTCTCTCGAATAACAACCACGCGGACCTCTCCTGGGTACTGCAGCTCCGACTCAATCTTTTTGGCGACGTCAGACGCCAATCGGTAAGCGGCGAAATCGTCAATTTCTTTCGGCGAAACGAAGACGCGAAGTTCTCGGCCGGCTTGTATCGCGTACGCCTTATCCACGCCCGGGAAGGAAGTGGCCGCTTTCTCCAGCTCCTCAAGCCGGTGAACATACTGTTCAAGTGAATCCTTTCGCGCTCCCGGCCGCGCGCCAGAGATCGCATCCGCCGCCTTCACGATGATTGCTTCAAGCGTCCGCGGTTTGTCCTCGTGGTGGCCGATGGAATGATAGGCAATCTCTTCGGGGAGTCCGAACTTCAGCATCAGGTTGTACCCGATCGTCGGGTGGCTCCCCTGCACGTCATGGTCCACCGCCTTGCCCAAATCGTGGAACAGTCCTCCCTTTTTGCAGTTTGCGACGTCTGCTCCGATCTCTTCCGCCATCGCTCCGGCAAGTCGCCCCACCTCAATGGAGTGGAGGAGCACATTCTGTCCGTAACTCGTGCGGTATTTGAGTCGTCCAAGCACCTGGATGAGCTTGGGATCAAGGCCTGCGGTGCTGACTCCCAGTTCAAAGAGCGCGTCTTCGCCGGCCTTCTTAATGTCCAAGGCAAGTTCTTTCTTCGCCTCTTCAACCGCTTCTTCAATTCGTCCGGGGTGAATGCGGCCGTCTTTGATGAGCGCCGCGAGCGCGCGTTTCGCGATCTGTCGGCGGATGGGCGAGAAGCCGGAGACCATGATGGCGTTCGGCGTTTCGTCAACGACGATTTCCGTGCCGGTCAGGTGTTCAATGGCTTTGATGTTCCGCCCTTCTTTTCCGATGATCCGTCCTTTCATCTCATCGCTCGGGAGTTCCACGGTGGTAGTTGTGGTTTCAACCGAGTGCGAGGCGGCGCTTCGCTGGATGGCGAGGGAGACGATGTTTTTCGCGCGCGATTCCAGCGCCTCGGCGCCGTCTTGCTCCAGCTTGCGGATGCGGCTTGCAAGCGCTTCGCGGGAATCAACCTCAACCAAACGCAACAGTTCTTCCCGCGCACCATCGCGCGAGAGTCCCGTAATTTCTTCCAGTCGTTGTATTGCCGCCGCGCGGAGTTCGTCCAGTTTGAGCTGCTCACCGTCCAGTTCGACGGTGCGCGTCTCCAGCTTTTTCTGCCGAGACTCTACCTCGGCGGTTTTTTGATCAAACAGCGCCTCGCGTTTTTCCATTCGGCGCTCGCGCTCGTTCCATTCGGCGCGGCGCGTTTGTTCTTCGCGCTTCGCTTCTTCAATCCCCGCCAGCGCTTTTTCTTTCGCCTCCAGAACGAGATGTTCGCTTTTGAGGCGCGCTTCGTTTAATGTTTTTTCGGCCTGTGCTTCAGCCGATGCGATTTTGCGGCGAACGACGAGCGTGCGAATCGCGTAGCCCGCAACGCTCCCGAATACGAGTCCTCCAACTGCCAGGAGAAGATAAGTCATAAGAATAGAATTCGAAGAACGCGGGCAAAACCCGAGGTGCAGAGCCGTGTGGAGCAGTTCGTTTCATACCAATGCGGTTAGCCGCGTTCTTTTCAATGTTTAGTGATTAATCTACGGCCGCACTGTAGCACAGGGCGCCCTTCTTGACAATGGGGCGTTTTTCTGCTATCGTAAAGCGTTCTTTGGGGTATAGTGCCCGCAAAGACCGCTGCGCTCCCTGATTCGGGAGACAGACGTTCACAGGTTCGTTCACAAAAAGGTTTTCATGCCCAAAAGGGCAGGAGGATTCGATGGACAGACGAAGAGACAGAAAGCGTCCCGATCTGTCGGGACGCGGGCTGGCACGCGAAAGCGCGAAGCCCGTTGACGCATGCCGGATGTGCATGTTGACCGGCGTGAAGACAGTCCTTTCGGAGGAGGAGGCGTATTCGGTCTCCGTGCCAAGGCAGGAACGAGGCAAGGAAGAGGTGCCCCCGCAGACGCGCGCAACATTCGAAGATCGCGCGCGTTACATTCTCTTCCTCCTTCGCATCGCCAACGACGAGCGTGCTACTCCGGTGCTGTGCCGGAAGCACGCCGAGGAGTGCGCGGAGGTGGTCGCGACCGTGGCGCCGGAAGCGGTGGTCGAGCTCTGGAGCAAGATTCGCAGAGAGCGCATCGGCACGCAGGCGCGGCGTTCGTGGCGCGATGACGAGGACGAAGATGTTCCCATGCGCCTCCGAGAGTGCGATCGTAACCGCCGGAAGCGGCGGGATGCGGACGCGCTTCCTCACATCGCTCTCTCGTGCATCGCTGCGCTTGATCAGGGTTTGGTGCGGGTGATGCGCGAGCGGTACGAAGCCGCGGAGCGGGAGCGCGAGCTCGCGCGCGAGCGGGCCGAAGAAGAGCGCAAGGCGCGCGAGACCTTTCTCGAGCGGCTGGTGAAAGGAGATCTCGAGGCCCGCGAGGCCTACGCGCTCGACTTCGCGAAGAGCGAACCGAAGCAGGTGTTCGCCTGCGCGGTGCCGGACTGCAGGACTCGCGGGAACGCCTACGCGCGTTCCCAGAAAGACAAGCCGCTCCTCTGGGCCCGTGAGGTTCACCCTCGCGACGCCGAGAAGACCGTGCGGATCGCTATCTGCGGCTGGCACCTCTTCCAAGCGTCGGAGCTTGCGAAGAAGTTCGAGCGAAGGGAGATCCGCAGCCCCTCGCTTCTCGACGCATTCGAGCACGCGCGCCACCTCAGGCAGATGCTGGAGAAGCTCGGGGCAGTGCAGGAGTCTTCTTCCGCACCGCCGGAGAGTGCGTGCGGAAACGTTGTCAGCCGTCGCTCGCCGGAGTGGTGGCAGAAGCGTAACCCCTCACAGCGGCGACACTCCGAGGGCAAGCAGGAGGATGCTTCGGCTCTGCTCACGCTCAAGCCGGGCGAGACCGTCATGGGGGCGAGGCTGCGCCTCGCGCTCGGTGGCGACAAGACCCCGAAGTAGTGCAGTACCCCTCCCGACAGATTCTTGTCGGGAGGGGATTTTTTGTAACTGGCCCCAAATTTCAAGCCTAGGGGACGGGAGCGGCACCCCTGTCAGCAGCCCTTGACCCAGCCCCACTTTGACTCTGGAGCGATCGGGCTGCGATAGCGCTCTTTTTAAAAAAACTATGGAAACTGACGAGTTGGTTTCAAAAGTGGGGCGGGGTTGACAACCGCCCGTTTTTGGGGTATAGTACACCGTTCCTAAGGATGGAATAGGCCATTCGCGGGAAAGCTTGAAAATCAACGGAAAAACCGCCCATGGGGCGAACAACAGTACTGGAGGATTCTGATGAACAAGCAGAGGCAGAACGCAGTGGTGCGCGGTGTAGAGCAGCGGCCTTCTAGGATCTGGTTTGGCCCGAAGGTGCGTGAGGTTCGTTGGCGAGGCGTTGTCCTCCCCAACAGGCCTCTTGGCGACAAGATTGTCGCCGTAACGCTCGTCGCGCTCGCACTCGG